>JAKQLT010000036.1 GCA_029567025.1 Candidatus Omnitrophota bacterium
TGAGCTATGCAAAAAAACGGTTAGGTTCGCCTAACCGTTTTTTTCTGTAGAAGGATTATGGCATTTTTACTGATCATACCGATTATTGTCGTCCCTTATTTTACGAACAACCCGAACTTCCTAAAAGCTTTCGCTTTTATAGCGATCTTTTTTGTTGCCCTTTTCATACATTGGAGACGCTCAAAGACGCTTGAAGTTTTCCCGTTGTTTTTGTTAATGGCCGTTTTTAGTGGCTTGTTCTTTCTTCCTTCGTTAAAATATGCCTATTCAGAAAGCCTATACTATGGCTTATTCCAAATCTGCTTTTTTTTATTCCTGAGCGTTGACTTTAACGCAATAATGAGCGAACGGAACCTCTACCGCTCAATAATTGTTTCCGGTTTGATCGTTTCAACGATCGGATACTTGAACTATTACGGCATATCCCCTCTGGGGTTTGTTCTGTACGGCAGATTGACCCATCTTTCGATGGTCAGCACGATTGGAAACGTCAACTTTGTGATGGACTTTTTAGCGAGTACGCTATTTTTACAAATGTTGTCTCTTTTCAAAACGAAGGGATTCTGGCGCATCCTTGGCTATTTCAGTCTTTATTTTTCTATTCAAGTCCTCTTTTTAGGACAAACCCGTTCCGTTCTATTAGGATTGTTTTCCGCAACGGTTTTTATCGGCTTGATATTTCTGAACCCCCAACGACGGAAAACGGCGTTATCTTACAAAAAACAAATTTTTGCGATTGCTTTGATCGTCATCGTTGCCCTCATTTTTTCTTTGTTGCCGATGAACGGTTACTATTCCTCTTTTGCCTACGCTATAAACAGAACTCAGGACGCGTTAACAGGAACGGATACGACGGGAAGCCTCAGTGGGCGTGTTTATATGTGGAATATTGCGTTTGAGATGTTTAAAAAGGAACCGTTATTAGGGCACGGTTTCGGGTCTTTCAAGTTGTTGGCGACGGATTATGGCCTTTCCCTATCGAACCAGGAAGGACCTTATTACGGTTTTTTTATCAAACCCTTTGAGGCTCACAACGATTATCTGCAATGGTTGGCCGAGTATGGGATCATCGGTTTTTCAATGTGGATTATGTTTATTGGCTATGTTTTATTTCACGGATTATCGGGTTTTAAGAAGAAATCCTTTTTGGAATACACAGCCTATGCGGGTATAATCGTTATCCTCATCCACGCGTTTTTTGAGTTTCCTTTCTACATGGTGACTTCCATGACAGTTTTCGCGCTGTTTTCGAAAATCATCACTTCAAGAGCGAAAAAAATGGTTTTTCCAAAGGTATCCACCTTGGTTCTTTTCGCATTTTTACTTTTCTCGCTGCTGATACAATCGCGTTTTGTCATCGCCGATAGTTATTACAGCGTGTCTCAGAAAAAAAGAAAAGATAGCGTTGAATTGATTCAGGAATATAATCGGATATCGGAAGCAATCAGAGAAGAAGAAATTCAAGCGATTGCGAATCTGAATAAACTACAAATACCAATCTCCGAAGAATTTAAGGCAGAACAAAAAGAGGCTCATTTGAATTTTTTAAATTCGCGTCGGAGTTTGTTAATGAGCAACTATTTTAAAACCAAATTAGAAGAGTATTTTCTGCTTTATAACGCGATAAATTTCAACCCTGGGGATTTTTTGGCAGTAAACCGACTTGGGGCAGCTATTACTGAGTTAAGCGAAATCTTTCCGCCGGCGTTTAGCACTCTTTTTACGATTACGGGTTTTACCTCGAACTATCTAACCCTTATCGTGAGAAAAGCGCCAAAGCTCCTTCCCTGGATTCCTGAAGGGATAAGCGAACTTCCAGTTTTCGAACAAGAGAAGATAAAAACAAAATTCAAAGCCTTTTTGGCCCGAACGGACGTATTAAACACACCGATGGATCCATACGGGTTTTATCACATCGCCGCTTCGGCCCGAGAGTACTGCGATTCACTAAATCGGACTGGGTTGATGACCCCGCAACTCGCGTCAGTATTGGTTCAGTGGATCGATTATGGTTACACCAAAGCTTTGGAAATGAAAAAATACGACGAAGAATATCTTGCGGACTTTTGGAACCGGCTCTCATTAGAAAAAGTAATGTGGCAACAAAAAGAAGGCCTCTTAACCGATGAGATGCTTTTAGAGGAGATTAAGGATAAAATACAGTATGCGCCGTATGTTTTGAAAAAAAACCTCTCCTTTCCCATGAATTGGTACGATT
The DNA here is from genome assembly GCA_029567025.1 of Candidatus Omnitrophota bacterium. Lineage (GTDB taxonomy): Bacteria > Omnitrophota > Gorgyraeia > Zapsychrales > Zapsychraceae > JADFXT01. The sequence continues at coordinate 2,219 of JAKQLT010000036.1, forward strand.
TTTCTCGTCAGTATTTCGATGATCCCATTACTTCGGAAAACGCTCCGCTAACGGCAGTATTCGAAGAATGGTTTTCTATTTATTATGAAGAATACACGAAGAGAGTTAAAGACTTAGAAACGATTAAAGAAAGACTTAAGGATCCAGTGGCTTTCATATCGCTCGATTACTGGCAGAAGGAATATAAATTGCTGATGGAGATTGAAGTATTTCTTGAGGACTTTAGCAAAAAAACACGCCCGAACGAATGAGTAACGGCTTTTAGATTAGGACTGTCAGAGTGAGCGATACTCAATCGCCCCTAAACGTTAGAATTTTAGCGAAAATCCGTAAGTAGATACAAGAATGAATATAATCAATAACCGTTTTGGGATCAGCGAAAGAAGGATGGGCAGAGATCGTACATGGATTTTGGAAATTCTAAAATTGATGTTATAATCATCTTATCAGAAAACTTAAGAATGTCTAATTTAACAATCTGATTGGATTCAGCAAAATGAACGCGTAAATATTACTTGCGTTTTGCATAGCCTCGTCGAAAATAGAGAATGCGAGAACGCATTGAGATAAATTATTCGGGGTCGAGACATTCAGCTTGCAGGATTTTGGTAAGAGAGTATCAGGAGAGTTTCAAACGACGCTTTTTCTGCGGGTTATCGGGAGGGGGCATTATGAAAAGAGCTTTTACGATCGTTGAGTTGCTCATTGTGTTGGGAATCATTTCTTTGTTGA
>JAKQLT010000037.1 GCA_029567025.1 Candidatus Omnitrophota bacterium
TCTTCTTCTTCACTATCATCGCTGTCGTCATCATCTTCTTCTTAACTATCATCGCTGTCGTCATCATCATCTTCACTATCATCGCTGTCGTCATCATCATCTTCACTATCATCGCTGTCGTCATCTTCTTCTTCACTATCATCACTTTCTTCGGTATCGTCACTATCGTCATGATTGGATGAATGCGAGGAGACCGAAATGGCTTCCAACGAGGATTCATCCGGACGTGACTTTTTGGAGATCAGCTCATACCGCACCTCGGTCTGCATGTAGGCATTGAACTCGTCAATGCTTATGGAACCGCGCTTGATGACCCGTATGGGCACCAGCGCGATATTGCGCAATTTGAGATCGGATGCCGAAATGGTATCGCCGATACGCAAATGCGTGCGCCACTCCGCGTCCTCCATGTTGTTGAGGGCGTCCGTGAACGTCTGTCTGGCGTTGTGGAGCAGCCATTTGGGCGGGTAGTTTCCCTGCTGGTCGGGGATGAGCTTTGGTACATACAACACCAAAGTTGAACCGTCGAGGTGGTCTTTGGTGTCTTCCCGCATCAGATAGTCTGTTATTTCGTCTTGCACATGAAGTCGTTTCATTTTATTTTTATTTTTTATTTTTATTTTTTATTTTTTTGGGAAATATTCTTTCTTACAAAATAATCGCTATAAATAGAACATTTTATGGGAAAATTTAAAAAAAAATAAAATAATAAAAAATAAAAAATGACCAATTTTTTTAAGAAATTGAATGTCGATACGTTAATGCAGTTGAGCGATCAGGAGATGAAACAGGTGGAGGAGTATGCCGATACTATCATGAAGAAGATCGAAGAGGCAAGAGCGAAACAGGAAGCGTGGGTCAAGGTCGATAGCGATGTCTACGGCCAAAAGGATTTGTTCAAATTCTATCTGATGAAGGATTTACTCAACCGCGATTTGTTCGTGGAGTCGCTGGGGTTGATGCCCGCCGCGGGCTTTAAGGTAGGGTGGTGCGACAACGACATTTTGGATATTCATCGTAAACGTCGGATTCAGCGTCTTGAAGACCAAATGCCTTCCAATAAGAAGTTAAGAAGCCTGAATAACCCGTTTCTGGAAGTTCCAGAATCAACGCAAAAACTCAATCCTGCGGTCACCATTCAGGAAAAATAAAAATAAAAATAAAAATAAAAATAAAAAATAAAATGAACCGAATTAAAGAGTCATACAGTCTACTTGGGCCGATTGTCAACTGGAAAGAGAATGATATGGAAAAAATCAGAGATGCGTGCGGGACAGTGATCCAGCATCTCGCTTATATAGAAGGCATTTTGGAGGAAGTGTGCAAGGAGGCTGCCGAGCGTGCAAAATGCGCAGCAGACTGTTCCTGTGATGCATGTGTCAGCAATCGTGTTTCTATTGTTTGTAATGTAATAAAAAATAAAGAATATTTTATTTAATAATTAAGGATTATGGGGCAATGCAGTTGTTTTTTAACATTTTTTTCCACGAGTTGTACACCTCATCCTCGCCAGTAGGCTTTTCACCGTCTTCATTTGTATCGAAACTGTCCACAAATTCTTGGTATTTTTTATTATTACCATATAATATCTTGACGGCCTCGACAACTGTCCAATTTTTGTGGTGCTCGCCGTCGATCGTATAATACTCACCGATAAGGTTTAATGCTTTATCGATTCTCTTTTGGGCGTTCTTTTCCTTCTTTTCTTTCTTGATGGTTTTTTCTGTCATTTTTATTTTATTTTTTTATTTTATTTTTTAAAAAATGTGGGAAAATGTTCTATAAATAGCGGTCTTCCAAAATAACCGCTATTT
>JAKQLT010000089.1 GCA_029567025.1 Candidatus Omnitrophota bacterium
TATCATCTCCAAATTCAGATAATAAATGATTTAATTTATCCGCAATCTTTTTTCTATCTTCGACGATAATCCCAATAAACCCTAATCTTTTTTTCATAAAAACCTCCTCAATGAGCGCTTAAGTTGCGGCAGCTTTAGCAACGCAACTTAACCGCGCGAATTGATCCCGTAAAAGCTCTATCTTTTATCGGGATATTTAATGGTTATTTTCGTTAATGGAAACCCTTGCTCATTTCATTCGCTATTATACTGCTCCCCATAAGTTTAAACCTCAATAATTAAAAACCCCGACTCTCTTATTCCTGCAGAAAATCGGGGTAAAATATTTATACTTCTTGATATTTTCGCCCTTAGTTTTAGGCTTTTTGCCCTTAACTGCAGGAAATTAATTTATTTCACAATCAAAATCTATAAAATGGCGCCTCTTTCCTAAAATTATTTTCTATATTCGGGTCGAGGCTTTTTCCACAAACATCTTGGAAACGGCGCCTCTTTCCTAAAATTATTTTCTATATTCGGGTCGAGGCTTGTAATTCGTATGTAATAATTCGTGCGATTTATGGCTTAATGGCTTTCCTAAAAATTCCTCGTATAACTTTTGTACATAAGGATTCTCATGACTATAACGAATTTGTTTTTTCTCATCATCGTCATACAAGCCATCTGAACGCATTTGTCTAATTTTATTAGTAATGCCGTAAGGCTGTCCGCCGCCGCCTACGCATCCGCCGGGACACGCCATCACTTCAATAAAATGATATGGTAAAGGCTCTTTTTTAGTCTGCGCTTCACGAACTTTATTTAAAACATATTCGACATTGCCTAATCCATGAGCGACCGCAATTTTTATTTCTTGTCCTAAAATCATTACCGATGTTTCTTTAACTCCGTCTAATCCTCGCACATTCATAAACCGCACATCTTTTAAATTCTCTTTTGTCACATAATAATATGCGGTTCTTAACGCGGCTTCCATAACACCGCCTGTAGCGCCAAAAATAACACCGGCTCCCGTATAATCACCAAGCATATGATCCGCTTCTTCATCCGGTAGCTTAGAAAAATCAATACCAGCTTGTTTGATCATACGAATTAATTCGCGAGTTGTTAAAACCACATCTGTATTTTGATATCCTAACGTAAACATTTCCTCACTGCGAGAAATTTCATATTTCTTGGCGGTACACGGCATAATAGAAACCATAAACATCTTCGCTGGATCAACGCCTATTTTATTCGCATAATAAGTTTTAGACAAAACGCTTGTAATTTCTTGAGGCGATTTGCAAGATGAAAAATGATCCACCATATCCGTATGAAATTTTTCCATAAAATCAACCCATGACGGACAACACGTCGTAATTAAAGGAAGCGGGCCTTTTTTATGGACAAAACGTTCAATAAATTCACTCGCCTCTTCCATAATGGTGACATCCGCGCCAAAATTCGTATCAAAAACAGCTTTAAATCCTAAACGACGAAACAACGCATAAAGTTTTTTGGTTAAATTTTCTCCTGGCTGTAAACCAAAACCTTCACCAACCGCCACACGCACCGCCGGAGCGATTTGAACCAAACAATATTTCTCTTGATCATGAAGGGCTTTCCAAACTTTTGAGGTATCATCTTTTTCAAAAATGGCGCCTGTCGGACAATGCGCGGCGCACTGGCCACATCGCACGCAAGGGGAATCGCCTAAACTAATATCTCCGGCTCCAGAAATACGCGTATCAACGCCTCGTTCCAAAAAGGATAAAGCCCAAACATCTTGAGTCCCCTGACACATCTCGACACATCGCCCGCATTTAATACATTTACTCGGCTCTAAAACAATCGAACCTGTTGTCGAATCAACGGGTATATCCCTAACAATCTTATCAAAAGTCTCTTGACGAATTCCAAAATCCGCAATCAATGTTTGCAATTCACAATTATTATTACGCCCGCAAGTTAAACAATAATTAGGATGATTCGATAAAATAAGCTCCAAAACTAAACGTCGCACTTCAACAATCTCTGTATCATGCGTAATAATATCCATGCCCTCAGCAATAGGCGTGCAACACGCGCGAAGCATTTTCGCCGCGCCTTTGACCTTTACCACACAAATTCCGCACGACGCTGTCGCTTTAACGTCCGGATGTTTACACAAAGTCGGAATGCGGACTTGAACTTTTTTTGCGGCATCTAAGATAGTCATTCCATGTTCAAATTCAACAGGAAGACCATTAATAATTGCTTTTGACATTAATCACAACTCCTTTTAAAAACACATCCATTAACGACTGATGGCACCAAATTTACACACTTCAAAACATCGTCCGCAAGAAATACATTTTACAGGATCAATCACGTAACCTTTTTCACGATTGCCTGTAATCGCTTGGATAGGACAATTACGCATACAAACCCCGCAACGCACGCATTTTTCCTGAATAATTTCATATTTCAACAATCCTTTACATTTTCCTGTCTCACATTTTTTATCAACAATATGCTTTCTGTATTCCTCTTCAAAATATTGTAAAGTTGAGGCAACCGGATTAGACGCTGTTTGCCCTAATCCGCATAAAGACGCCTTTTGCATGGCTAAAGAAATCTGTTTTAGTTTTTCGATATCTTTAAGCTCGCCCTTGCCTTCTGAAATTTCTGTTAAAATATTATAAAGCTGTTTACCGCCAATACGACACGGCGCGCATTTTCCGCAAGATTCCTCGACGCAAAACCCTAAATAAAATTTCGCCAAATCGACCAAACAATCATCTTCCGCGATAACGATCATTCCGCCAGAGCCCATAATAGAACCCAACTTTTGCAAATTATCATAATCGACCGGTGTATCAAAAAACTTTTCCGGAATAACGCCGCCCGACGGACCGCCTGTTTGAATAGCTTTAATCTTTTTATTATTTAAAATACCGCCGCCCACATCAAAAACGATTTCTCGAAGGGTGATTCCCATCGGCACTTCAACGAGCCCCGAATTTTTCACTTTTCCCGTTAAAGCAAAAACCTTTGTCCCTTTAGAATTTAACGTGCCAATTTTTGCGAACCACTCTCCGCCTTTATTGATAATCACCGGAACCGTGGCTAATGTTTCCACATTATTAATAACCGTTGGTTTTCCCCAAAGACCTTTGACTGCGGGATAAGGCGGACGAGGCGTGGGACAACCGCGTTTGCCTTCAATGGATGCGATCAAAGCTGTTTCTTCGCCGCAGACAAAAGCGCCAGCGCCTAAACGAATCTCAAGATCAAAATTAAAATTGGTCCCTAAAATATTTTTTCCTAAAAGCCCATACGCATAAGCCTGATCCAAGGCCTTTTGGACACGTTCAACCGCTAAAGGATATTCCGCACGAATATATAAATATCCTTTAGACGCGCCTATCGTAAAGCCGCCAATCATCATACCTTCAATGACGGAATGCGGATCGCCTTCTAAAACACTTCTGTCCATATACGCGCCGGGGTCGCCTTCATCACCGTTACAAATAATAAACTTTTGATCCGCCACAACGCCTTTGGCAAAATTCCATTTCATCCAGGTTGGAAATCCACCGCCGCCACGACCACGCAACCCACTAATTTTAAATTCATTAACCACTTTATCAGCCGTATATTCCGTTAAAACTTTTTTAATCGCCTGATAACCATCCTGAGCAATATATTCTTCAATATTTTCCGGATTAATAACACCGCAATTACGTAACACAATACGCAACTGTTTATCTTGAAACTTATACAATAATCCCTCAACAGCCTTATTATTTTTAACCGAGTCTTCTAAAATATTTTTAATATGTTTTTCTTCGACATTTATGTAAATAAAATTATCTGGGAGGATTTTGATAACAATACCCTTATTATAAATGCCTATATCTCCGACGCGCACTATCTCAACTGAATTCTCCAAATTGGATTCACGAACATATTTGATAAATATTTCTGAAAAATCTTTTGTTTTATCAACAAGTCCTGTGTCTTTGATAAAAATAATTTTCTTTTTTTGAGACATTTTAAGAATCCTTTATGCCATAAATAGAATCATTGACTAAGAAATGATTCAATACATGAATATTAATAATATCTTTCGCTTTATTTTCATCCACAAGCCCATAAGTA
>JAKQLT010000091.1 GCA_029567025.1 Candidatus Omnitrophota bacterium
TTTGGGATTCACTTAAAACAGGGAAAAGCGGCATTGAACGCATCACACATTTTGATCCAGCCCGTTTTGACTGTCAAATTGCTGGGATGGTCAAAGATTATAATCCTTTAGATTATTTTAATTCCAAAGAAGCCAGAAACATGGCGGAATTTGTTCAATTTGCCTGTGTCGCAGCTAAAGAAGCCTTAGCGCAAGCTCAATTTGATCGTGAAAAAATTAACTTAGACCGCGTAGGGGTTCTTATCGGATCCGGCATTGGAAGTATGCTTATCTTTGAAGAAGAACATTTAAAATATATAGAAAAAGGACCAAGCCGTCTTTCTCCGCATTTTATCCCTAAAATGATTATTAATGAAGCTGCTGGCCATGTTTCTATTCAAAGTGGCGCTCGCGGACTTAATACTTGTGTGGCAACAGCTTGTTCCACGGCTACTAATGCAATTGGAGATGCGCTACGATTTATTCAATATGATGATGCCGATATGATTATTGCCGGAGGAACAGAAAGCGCTAATACAGCACTCGGCGTTGGAGGATTTTGCGCACTTAAAGCATTATCAACCAAAAGAAATAATGATCCACATAAAGCCTCTCGTCCTTTTGACGCAGACAGAGATGGATTTATTATGGGAGAAGGCGCCGGCATTGCTATTTTAGAAGAGCTAGAACATGCGAAAAAACGCGGCGCTCCTATTTTATGCGAGCTCGTCGGATATGGCCGCACAGGTGACGCTTATCATATTACAGCACCTCATCCAGAAGGTATTGGAGGGGCCAAAGCTATGGAATTAGCTATTTTGGATGCAGGATTAAAGCCAGAAGATGTTTCCTATATTAATGCTCATGGAACATCCACAAAGTTAAATGATAAAATTGAAACCATGGCCATTAAAAAAGTCTTCGGTGATTATGCAAAAAAAGTCGCTATTAGTTCTACAAAATCCATGACCGGACATCTTTTAGGGGCCGCCGGTGGCATTGAATTTGCGGCTTTAGTTTTATCAGTGATGCATGATATCATTCATCCGACAATCAACTATGAAAATCCTGATCCGGATTGCGACCTTGATTATGTTCCGAATGTAGCGCGCCAAACAAAAGTAAATGTCGCTTTATCCAATTCATTGGGATTTGGAGGGCATAACGCAACTGTCGTTATTAAAAAATTTAAAGAATAATAATTAACAACCATTTCCGCAAATGAACCGCGTAGGTTCGTAAAGCGGAAAATATAAAAAGAAAGCAGAAAAAATGAACACGTATAAAATTGCAGTTATCCCCGGAGATGGGACAGGCCCAGAAGTCGTGAATGAAGGATTAAAAGTTCTTCAAGCTGTTTCTCAAAAATGTGGCTTTAAATACCACACACACACCTATGATTTCGGCGGCGAACGCTATTTAAGGACAAACGAAGTGTTACCAGCGAGCGCTGTCGAGGAGTTAAAAACCTTTGATGCGATCTTTTTAGGCGCCATCGGACATCCCGATGTCAAACCCGGTATCTTAGAGAAAGGAATTCTTCTTAAATTGCGATTTGATTTAGATCAATACATTAATTTACGTCCCGTCCAATTATATGACGACAGATTTTGTCCGCTCAAAAATAAAAAACCGGAAGATATCAATTTTACCGTCGTGCGTGAAAACTCTGAAGGCCTTTATAAAGGATTAGGTGAATTTCAGCATAAAGGGACAAAAGATGAAATTGCTATTCAAGTCTCGCATAACACCCGAAAAGGAGTGGAGAGATGTCTTCGTTATGCGTTTGAATATACGCGCCAATTTGGAAAAAAGAAACAATTAACCCTTTGCGGAAAAACAAATGTTTTAACCTTTGCCTTTGATTTATGGGAAAGGACTTTTTATGAAGTGGCCAAAGAATATCCCGACGTGAAGACAGATTACGCTCATGTCGATGCGACAACCATGTGGTTTGTTAAAAACCCGGAATGGTTCGATGTCATTGTTACCGATAATATGTTCGGCGATATTATTACAGATTTAGGCGCGATGATACAAGGCGGCATGGGAATTGCCGCTGGCGGGAATATCAATCCACAAGGCGTATCTATGTTTGAGCCTATCGGCGGATCCGCACCTAAATATACAGGAAAAAACATTATTAATCCTTTAGCCGCTATTTGTGCGATGGCGATGTTGCTACGTCAAATCAAAGAAACTAAAGCCGGCAATATGATAGAAACGGCTGTCAAAGAAATTGTCGTAACAAAACTCAAAGATCTCGCGGCTGGAAAAATGGGATATTCAACAACCGAAGTCGGTGATCTTGTCGTTAAACATTTAAAATAATTTTTTACTAAATATTTTACTAAAGGGGTCAAAAAAAGAAATGAAGCTTAAAAATAATTATCATATCGCTGTTGTTGGAGCCGGCGTTGTTGGTGTTGAAATGATCCGCGTCCTTCGTCAAAGAAACTTCCCTATTGAAAAAATAAAAGTATTAGCTCGATCGGCGCGTGCCATGACCGTTGATGGTCAAACATATCAAGTCGAACCTATTAGCGCGGAATCTTTTAACGGAGTCGATATTGCTTTATTTGCAGGGACAGAAGGAGAAAAAGGTGCGGCTGTTACTTTCGCCGCAGAAGCCGTCAAGCGCGGATGTGTTGTTATTGATAACGGCGCGGATTTCCGTATGGAAAAAGATGTTCCGCTGGTTGTTCCTGAAGTCAATGGCAATGATGTAAAAAAACATAAAGGCATTATTGCGAATCCAAATTGTTCCACCATTCAAATGGTTGTGGCGCTTGCACCGATCCATAAAAAAGTTGGGATTAAACGTATTATTGTGACAACCTTACAGGCGTCTTCTGGAGCAGGAAAAGCGGCGGTTGAACAGCTGAAAGAAGAAATCTCAATGATTGCCTCTGGCGGATTTAATAATGTACACGTCAACACGACAAATAAGGCGATGTCCCAACAGTTAGCTTATAATGTCTTTCCGCATATTGGCGGATTTGTCGAAGGCGATTATACAAGCGAAGAATGGAAGCTGGTTAAAGAAACACACAAAATCATGCACGACAATAAAATAAAAATATCGGCGACAACTGTTCGTGTTCCCGTTCGCACAGGGCATTCTGAATCTGTCTACATTGAGACACGCAAACCTATTACCGTTGCGGCTATAAAAAAACTTCTTTTAAAAGCTCCTGGCGTTATCCTTGTTGATGATCCTAAGGCGGCACTTTATCCTATGCCGAAAGATGTAGAAGGCAAGGATGAAACTTTTGTCGGACGCATTCGCCAAGATGCCTTTATTAAAAATGGTTTCTGGCTTTGGGTGGTTGCGGATAATTTACGCAAAGGTGCGGCGTCTAACGCAGTGCAAATCGCAGAAGTTTTAATTAAAAAATGATTTTATTTTAAAAAACAGAAGAGCCCTTTTCTGTCTATAATAAAAAGACAGAAAAGGGTTCTTCTTTTTCCCATGAAAAACTACAAAATAACGATAGAATACGACGGAACGTTCTTTAACGGATGGCAAGTTCAAACAAAAAATCTTCGCACAGTCCAAGGAGAAATTCAAAAAGCATTAAAAATTATTTTTAAAAGAAATGTTCTATTAATCGGCTCTGGCCGAACTGATAAAGGCGTCCACGCGTTAGGACAAACCGCGCATTTCAAAGCAGAAACACAAATGCCAACAGATGAAATCCTTCGAGCTCTTAACGCAAACCTCCCCGATGATATTGCTATTGTTCAAATTAAAAAAGTTTCAGAAAATTTTCACGCTCAATATAATGCCAAGTCAAAAACATATCGCTATACCTTATTAAATCGTGCTACGCCATCGCCACAAGCACGTCTTTTTTATTTTTTTTATCCTTATTCTTTAAATCTATCTCTTATGAAAAAAGAAGCAAAACATTTATTAGGAAAGCATGATTTTAAATCCTTTCAATCCAAAGATCCGTCGCGGCCTGAACGAGGAAAAGATACAATACGAACGATACTCTCATTAAACATCAAAAAAAAGAAAGGATTTATAATCATCGATCTGACAGCCAATGGATTTCTTTATAAAATGGCCCGCACCATTGTCGGGACTCTTATAGATATAGGAAGAGGCAAGCTCCCCTCTGGAACAATAAAAAAACTTCTTAAAGAAAAAAACCGTGCCCAAGCCAGCCCCACGGCGCAAGCTAAAGGCCTTTGCCTGCTGAAAGTAGAATATTAACGAAACAAAACATTTGACAAGCAAACATTTAATGTTATACTTTTAGCTCAAATTAGAAATATTTTATTTTTTAACAAAGGACTGCTCAAATATTATGATTCAAAAAACATACATGGCTAAAACTAATGCCGTCAAAAATCAATCATATCTTATTGACGCTCAAGACAAAATTTTAGGACGTGTCGCCGCTAAAGCCGCGGCCCTATTATTAGGAAAAAACAGTAAAACTTATACGCCTCATGTTTTCTCGGGGAATCAAGTTATTATTATCAACGCGGCAAAAATAAAAGTGTCCGGCAAGAAGCTAACGGACAAAGAATACAATAAATATACCGGATATCATTCGGGTCTCAAATTTATGTCTTTAGGCAAAATGCTTCAAAATAATCCCGTGCAGGTGATGAAACTCGCCATCACGCGTATGATTCCTAAAGGCCCATTAGGGAATAAAATAAAAACAAAATTAAAAATTTATGCTGGGGATAAACATCCGCACACAGCACAAAAACCGATTTTATATTCTATTTAAGGAGAAAAGGACGTATGGTAGAAGTTGTCAAATATAGCGCTACAGGCCGACGAAAAAGTTCCGTAGCTCGTGTTATTTTAACCCCAGGCACTGGTATCATCCGAGTGAATAAACGCACTTTTGAAAATTATTTTCCTCGAGAAACAGACCGTATTATGATCATCGATCCTTTAAAACTTACCAATACTGTGGGCAAATTCGATATTGAAGCTTCTATTACCGGAGGCGGTTCTACCGGACAAGCAGGCGCTTTTCGATTAGGACTATCTCGAGCATTAACTCTGTTTGATGCCCAAAATAAACCTGTCTTAAAAAAATCTTCGTTACTTACCCGTGACCCCAGGATGAAGGAAAGGAAAAAGCCTGGACAAAAGGGTGCGCGAAGAAAATTCCAATGGGTTAAACGTTAATTTATTTTGAAAAAGTTTAACCGCATCTTTTAAAAAAATTTTTCAGATACCCATCTCGCGCAATCCGTAAAAAGGCATTTTTCTGCCATAAAAGAGTTGACGAGATGGGTTTTTTATTTTATTATAAATCACTTTTATCGCCGACGTGAAAAAAGGCATTTCAGACAAAGGACATTCTTATGATTAAAGTAGGCATTTTAGGGGTCAGCGGGTATTCAGGCCTTATTCTTTTTGAGCTTCTTTTAAAACACAAAGATGTGCGTGTGACATATATCGCGGCAAACAACACTACAGGAAAAATCACGGATATTTGGCCGCATCTGTTAGGGCAAACAAATCTTTTCTGCGAACGTTTCGATATCAAAAAGGCCATCACGTTATGCGATGTGTTTTTCTTAGCTGTCCCGCACACAACAGCGATGAAGATCGCTCCCGAACTTTTAAAAGAGAATATTAAAGTAATTGATATCAGCGGCGATTATCGACTCAAAAACGCGTCTGTTTATAAAAAATGGTACCACGCAACACACACAGACATTAAAAATCTTAAAAAAGCTGTTTATGGGTTGCCCGAACTCTATCGAGAAAAAATAAAAAAAGCCGTTCTTCTTTCTAATCCTGGTTGTTATCCAACAGCGGCGCTATTAGGGCTCGCTCCCCTCACAGCGTTATACGGGAAAAAAATTTCTTCTATTATTATCGATGCGAAATCAGGAGTCAGCGGTGCTGGACGAAAAGCAGACCTGGCGCTTCATTTTTCTGAAGTAAACGAAAATTTTAAAGCGTATAAGGTTTTAAATCATCAGCATGTACCAGAAATCGAATTATATTTGTCAAAGATATCCCAACAGAAAATATCCGTTGATTTTGTGCCGCATCTGTTGCCTATTCATCGAGGAATTTTGGAAACAATTTATGTCGCCTTAACGGATAAAATATCTCTAAATCAAATTCATCAGACTTATAAACGATTCTACAAAACGGAAAAATTCATCCGAGTCCTTGATATGCCCAAACAACCGGAACTTAAAAACGTCTGTAAAACAAACTATTGCGATATTGGCCTGGCCATGCGCAAAGATCAAAAACTCCTTGTCATTACAAGTGCCATTGATAATTTAGTCAAAGGGGCCGCAGGCCAAGCTGTGCAAAATATGAACCTGATGTCTGGATTTAAAGAAACAGAAGGACTTTTATAACAATGCTTATTATAAAAAATGGCGGCGTCAGTTCGCCTTTAGGATTTAAAGCCAACGGAATTTGGTCGGGAATAAAAAAATCAGGAAAGCCTGATTTAGCGCTTATCGTCAGCGATAATCTTGCCACGGCCGCTGGTGTTTTCACAAAAAATTCTATTAAAGCCGCGCCGTTAATCATCAGCCAGAAGAATATCTCTAATCATAAGGCCCAAGCCATTGTTGTTAATAGTGGCAATGCCAATTGTTTTACCGGATCTATTGGTTTAAAACATGCCCAACAAACAACAGCGATTTTTGCAAAACTTTTAAAAATCTCTACGAAAAACGTTATCGTAACATCCACCGGCATTATCGGGAAACAACTTCCATTTAATAAAATAAAGAATGCGGCCCCTCAATTGATAAAAGGACTGAGCAAAAATGGGTCAATCCTCGCCGCAAAAGCTATTTTAACAACAGATTTGGCGATTAAACAAATTGCTGTTGAAATACGGCTTTCAGGCCAAAAAGTTATTTTAGGCGCTTGTGCGAAAGGTTCAGGGATGATCGCTCCTAATATGGCAACCATGCTGGGATTCATCACAACAGACGCGGCTATCAGTCCAAAGATGTTAACGCTCGCCCTCAAACAGGCCTGCGATGAATCTTTTAATGCAATCACAATAGACGGATGCATGAGCACGAATGATATGGTTGTCGTCTTAGCCAATGGCCAAGCGCAAAACAAAACCATTTCTCATCAAGGAAAAGATTTTCAGGTATTTTTAAAAGCGCTAAAACACATCTGTTTGTTTTTATCAAAAAAAATTGTTTTGGATGGAGAAGGCGCAACAAAATTTATTACGGTTAATGTCTCCGGAGCAAAAACGCCAAAACAGGCGAAAAACATCGCCTTAACGATAGCGAATTCTGTTTTAGTTAAAACTGCCGCCTTTGGAAGCAATCCGAATTGGGGACGTGTCGCGGCCGCGGTTGGTTCTTTAGGCCTTAAAGACATTACAGAGAAAAAATTAAAAATAACATTTAGCCCGTTCGATAAAAAAGAAATTGCCATTTACGTTAATGTTGGGCAAGGAAAACATGCGGCTAAAGTTTTTACATGCGATTTGTCGTATGATTATGTCAAAATTAATGCTGAATACAATTAAAAAGGATTATCTATGGAAGAAGTCATACAAAAAGCAAGTATTTTAATTGAAGCGATTCCGTATATTCACGCGTTTCGCAAAAAACTCTTTGTTATTAAATACGGCGGGAGCATTTTAGATAATGACCAAATCCGTAAAAATGTTTTAACAGATATTGTTTTCTTAAGTTATGTCGGGATCCGAACAATTCTCGTTCACGGCGGCGGGCCTAATATTACCGCGCGAATGAAAGAATCAGGGCTCAAATCAGAATTTCACGAAGGCATTCGTATAACCGACAAGGCTGCCTTACAGATCGTTGTTGAAGAACTCGAAAAATTAAATGACAAAATTGTTTCTGAAATCAAAGTTCTTAAAGGCGATGTCATCGGATTAAAAGGACATGAAAACATTGTTCATGTGGAGAAACGTAAAGCCTCTAAAGACTTAGGATTTGTCGGAACAGTAAAATCTATTGATAAAGAGATCTTGGATAAACATTTAAAAAAAGGGAATATCACCGTGATTGCTCCTATGGGAATTGGCGCAGATAAACACCCTTATAATGTCAATGCGGATGAAGTAGCCAGCGCTATTGCAAACACCATGGAGGCAGAAAAATTAGTTCTTTTAACAAACGTGCAAGGGGTGATGCGAAATCCTGAAGATCCCGAATCTCTTATTTCAACATTAACGATTGAAGAGATTGATAATTTAATAAAACTCAATGTCATTGACGGCGGAATGATCCCGAAAGTGAATTCCTGCATCGAGGCCTTAAATGCCGGCGTTAAAAAAACGCACATTGTGGACGCACGTATTCAACACGCGTTATTGCTGGAGTTTTTTACGAATCGTGGTATTGGGACACAAATCCTTAAAGGGTAATAAATGAAAAAAAACGATATTTTTGAATCATATAATAAATATATATTATCGACGTATACTCGAACGCCTGCGATTTTTGTCAAAGGCAAGGGAATGACTCTGACTGACATAAATGGAAAAAAGTATTTAGATTTTTTCCCGGGATGGGGCGTTAATAATGTCGGGCATTGTCATCCTAAAGTCATGGCCGGCGTGCGCGATCAAATCGGAAAACTTATTTTTGTTCCTAATAACTTTTATCATCCCAACCAAGCAAAATTAGCAAAAGAAATTATTCGCAGCTCTTTTCCTGGAAAAGTCTTCTTTTGTAATAGTGGCGCTGAAGGATGTGAAGCGGCGATAAAATTAGCCCGGGCTTATGGCCAAAATGAACGTTATGAAATCATTACCATGTCCAATTCTTTTCACGGGCGCACGATGGGAGCTTTAACAGCGACGGCACAAGGAAAATATCAAAAAGGATTTTCACCGCTTGTGCAAGGATTTTCCTATGTCCCCTTTAATGATATTGAAGCGCTTAAAACAGCTCTCACAGAGAAAACCATTGCTATCATGTTTGAGTTGGTGCAAGGAGAGGGAGGAATCCATGTTGCCTCTCAAGACTATGTAAAAGAAATAAGAAAAATCTGTGATGAAAAAAATATTCTGCTTATCTTTGATGAAGTCCAAACCGGCATGGGACGCACCGGAGAAATTTTTGCATTCAAACATTACAGCGTTATTCCAGATCTCATGGTCTTGGCAAAAGCTTTAGGAGGCGGGCTTCCCATCGGGGCATTGGTAGTTAAAGAAAAATTCGCGGATACATTAAAGCCAGGCATGCACGCCTCAACATTTGGAGGAAGCCCTTTGATTTGCAAAGCCGCTTTAGGCGCTTTTAAAGCCATTGAAAAAGATCATATGTTGCAAAATGCAAAAAAAATGGGTATTTATATCATGGAAAAATTAAAAACACTTCAAGTCAAATATTCTTGTATTAAAACTGTTCGAGGACTTGGACTTATGATAGGGATTGAACTATCCATTGAAGGAAAACCCATTTATGAAGAATGCTTTAAAAATGGCCTTATTATCAATTGCACGCAAGGAAATATTTTACGTTTTATGCCGGCCTTAACAGTCACAAAAAAACAAGCAGATAAAGCAATCTATATTTTAGAAAAATCATTACAAAACGCATTGGAAAAATCACAATGAAAAAAGACTTTTTAGCGCTCCAAGATTTCAGCAAAGAAGAGCTTCTTTATTTGCTCGAGCTAACAGAAAAATTAAAAAAGAAGAAAATAAAAAATCCTCAAGTATTGAAAGGCAAGTCCATTGGACTTGTTTTTCAGAAATCTTCGAATCGTACGCGGGTGTCTTTTGAAGTTGGGATTCATCAACTAGGCGGAAATTGCATTTATTTAGGTCCGAAAGAAATTAAGCTCGGCGTGCGAGAAGCGGTTAGCGATGTCGGGAAAACCCTGGAACGATATTTAAACGGCGTTGTGGCGCGAACGTATTCGCACCAATATGTCGTTGATTTGGCGAAATATACCCGCATTCCGATTATTAATGGATTATCCGATTTAACACATCCTTGCCAAGCGCTAACGGATATTTTTTCCATTAAAGAAAAATTCGGAACACTCAAAAATATCACTGTGGCTTATGTCGGCGACGGGAATAATGTTTGCAATTCGCTTCTTATTGGCTGTTCGAAACTAGGGATTGATATGAATATCGCAACGCCGCAAGGATATGAAGTGATAGCCCCCATCATTGAAAATGCAAAAACAAATGCGAAAAAATCTGGAGCAAAATTAATATTCACGCAATCGCCTCAAGAAGCGGTAAAAAATGCTCATGTTATTTATACAGATACGTGGGTGAGCATGGGACAAGAAACCGAGTCAGAAAAACGATTAAATGATTTTAAAGATTTTCAAGTCAACCAAGAATTAACACGCTTAGCAAAAAAAGATTTTATTTTTATGCATTGCCTGCCCGCGCACCGAGGGCAAGAAGTGACTGACGATATTATGGACGGAAAAAATTCAATCATTTTCGACCAAGCTGAAAATCGTTTACATACCCAAAAAGCGATTATGACATTTTTGTTTAAAGGATAATAATTTTACACCTTGCGCGAAGACGAAGAACGCAAGCGTTCGTTAACGACGAAGGAGTTATTTATGGCAAAAAAAGTTGTTTTGGCTTATTCAGGAGGACTTGATACATCCTGCATTATTCCGTGGCTCAAGGATAAAGGGGGCTATG
>JAKQLT010000092.1 GCA_029567025.1 Candidatus Omnitrophota bacterium
CTCACCCATACCAGAAATAATCGTCTGTCCGGTTTCATGATCATATTGAACTTTTAAAGAAGGATCTTCATCCAAAAATTTTCTTAAAGTCATACCCATTTTATCTTGATCAGCTTTTGTTTTCGGCTCAATCGACATCGAGACAACCGGTTCAGGAACTTTCATGCTTTCTAAAACAATCTTATGATCCGGATGACACAAAGTATGGCCTGTTTTAGATTCTTTTAAACCCACAAGCGCGACAATCTCTCCTGCCGACGTTTTAGAAAGAATTTCTTGTTTATTCGCGTGCATTAAAACGATTTTCGAAATGTGCTCTTTTACCTTTTCACTTGAATTATAAACTTGTTCTCCAGAGTTAATTGTTCCAGAGTATACACGAGTATAGAATAATTTGCCAACATAAGGATCCGTCGCGACTTTAAACACTAAAGCGCTAAAAGGAGCATCGGCTTTTGCTTCTCGAGTAATTTCCGTTTCAGTAGAAGGATCTTTTCCTTTAGTCGCAGGTAAATCAAGAGGGGAAGGCAAATAATCGCAAATCGCATCCAGAACCAATTGAACGCCTCTATTTCTTAACACAGTTCCAGAAAGAACCGGTAAAAAAGCATTTTTCACAACGGCTCGACGAATAGCTTTTTTAATTTCATCCACCGTGATTTCTTTTTCTTCTAAGAATTTTTCCATAATCACATCATCCGCGTCCGCTAATCGCTCGATCAATAGATGTCGAAATTTCTTTAACTTCTCTTTATATTGTTCTGGGACTTCACTTATTTCCATTTCTTGCCCATCTTCATCTTTATACGTGACATATTTTTCATTAATAACATCAATAATACCTTTAAATTGATCTTCAGCAGCATCAGGAAAATTAATCGGAGCGGCATTCGCGCCTAAACGCTCTTCAATTTCTCCCAATACGCGCTCAAAACTTGCGCCTAAACGATCAATCTTATTAATAAAACAAATCCGAGGAACGCCATAACGATCCGCTTGACGCCACACAGTTTCTGTTTGCGGCTGAACACCGCTAGTTGAACAAAGGACAACAACCGCTCCGTCTAAAACTTTCAAAGAACGCTCAACCTCGACAGTAAAATCAACGTGACCGGGCGTATCAATAATATTTATTCTTTTATTTTTCCAAATACAAGTTGTAGCGGCAGAAGTAATCGTAATGCCTCTCTCTTGTTCTTGCTCCATCCAATCCATAGTTGCATTGCCTTCATCAACGGTTCCCATTTTATGAATAGTTCCCGTATAATAAAGGATGCGCTCTGTCGTCGTTGTCTTTCCAGCATCGATATGAGCGATAATTCCAATATTTCTAAAATCTTTTAAAGAAATGTCTGCCATAATATTTTTACCACTTTAAATGCGAAAATGCCTTATTAGCTTCCGCCATTTTATGCGTATCATCACGTTTTTTAATCGCCGCCCCTTCTCCTTTATAAGCGGCTAAAAGTTCATCTGCTAATTTTGTTTGCATGGGGCGTCCTTTTTTACTTCGCGCAAAATCTCGAATCCATCGCATTGCTAAAGCGTTTCCACGAGGGACGGGAACTTCAACCGGAACCTGATACGTCGCTCCACCCACTCGCCTTGCTTTAACCTCAACGCGAGGACGCGCATTTTCTAACGCTTTATTAAAAGCCTTTAATCCATTTTCTTGCGTTTTTTCTTCTAATGTTTTTAAAGCCCCGTAAACAATATTTTCCGCAATGGTTTTTTTCCCGCTGACAATAAGCGTATTAATAAATTTCGCTAACGTCACGCTACTATATTTAGGATCTTGTAAAATTTCTATCTTATTGGATTGTCGTCTTCTCATATATTAATCGTTTTTAATTAGACCCTTCTTTTTTCGCTCCATATTTAGAACGAGATTTTTTTCGTTTATTCACTCCAGCCGTATCTAAAGTGCCACGCACAATATGATAACGAACGCCTGGAAGATCTTTAACGCGACCACCGCGAACAAGAACAATCGAGTGTTCTTGTAAATTATGTCCTTCTCCAGGAATATAAGAAGTGACTTCATATTTATTTGATAAACGCACTCTCGCAATTTTACGTAACGCCGAATTTGGTTTTTTCGGAGTCATCGTTTTAACTTGCAAGCAAACGCCTCTGCGAAACGGACAATTCGTTAACGCGGGAGATTTACTCTTCTTCTTTTTCTGAATTTTGCTCTTGCGAATCAGTTGCTGTATCGTCGGCATATTTTACCATTTCCACTTTATTATATTGTTTTAATCCTGTTCCTGCGGGAATCAAATGACCTACAATCACGTTCTCTTTAAGCCCACAAAGAGTGTCCACTTTACCAGAAGCCGCCGCCTCTGTCAAGACTCTTGTTGTTTCTTGAAAGCTTGCTGAAGAAATGAAACTCTCCGTCGTTAAAGAAACTTTTGTAATCCCTAATAATAACGGCGTTGCTTGCGCAGGCTTTCCTTTTTTCTTTAAGATTTCTTCATTCGCTTTTTTAAATGTCACACGATTGATTTGTTCCCCAACAAGAAAATCAGTATCTCCAGAATCTTCAATTCTAACTTTTTTCAACATTTGTGAAATAATAAGTTCAATATGTTTATCATTTATGCGCACACCTTGTAAACGATAAACTTCTTGAACCTCATTAAGCAAATATTCTTGTAAGACTTTATCGCCGCACACACGCAAAATATCATGCGGAACCACAGGCCCATCTGTTAATTGTTGCCCGGCAAAAACACGATCCCCTTTATAAACATTGGGATGCTTTCCATGAGGAATCAAATATTCTGTTGACATCCCCGCCGCATTTTTAACAATAATTGTACGACGGCCTTTTTTATCTTCACTAAATTCAACTATGCCATCAATTTCGCTGATAACGGCAGGATCTTTAGGCTTGCGGGCTTCAAAAATTTCCGCAACACGAGGAAGTCCACCGGTAATATCACGCGTTTTACCAACCCCACGCGGAATTTTAGCAATTAAATCCCCTGCATTGATTTCTTGTTTATCATCAACAAGAATATGCGCCCCTATCGGAATAGAATAAATACCAACAATTTCTTTTTTCTCATCCGTCACAATAATCTGCGGATGATATTCTTGTTTATGTTCGACAACAACACGTTCTGTGACGCCGGTTATAGGATTGCTTTCTTCTTGAACCGTCACATCAGTAATAAGATCTTCAGAATTTACAACTCCTTTAACTTCTGTAATAATAGGAACCGTGTACGGATCCCACGTTACAAAAATTTTATCTTTAGAGACATTGCCGCTATCAGGAACTTTTATAGACGCGCCTTGAGGAAGCAAATATCGCTCAAATTCCCGTCCGAATTCATTATTAATACTGATCGCACCGTTACGATTTAAAACAATAAATTCATTACCTTTAGCAACAACGCGCAACTGATGATATTTCACAATCCCGTCATTTTTTGCTTTATAAAAAGATTGTTCAACAGAACGAGACGCTGTCCCACCGATATGGAAAGTTCTCATAGTTAACTGCGTCCCAGGCTCCCCAATACTTTGCGCGGCCACGATGCCAACGGCTTCCCCGATTTCAACGAGCCGTCTTGTAGCTAAGTTGCGGCCGTAACATTTCACGCACACTCCGCGTTCCGATTCACAAGTTAAAACACTACGGATGCGGACTTTCTCAATCCCTAAATGTTCAATAAATTCCGCTTTTTCCTCTGTAATAACTTCTCCGGACTCAACCACACGTTGATCAGTAACAATATCAACAATACTATCTAACGCCACACGACCCGTGATGCGTTCTTTTAAACTGACCACTAATTCATCACCTTCAACAATCGCAGAAACAGTAATTCCATTTAATGTGCCACAATCTTCTTCTGTGACAACAACCTCCTGCGCTACGTCGACTAAACGGCGAGTTAAATAACCCGCATCTGCTGTTTTTAAAGCCGTATCCGCTAACCCTTTTCGCGCACCGTGCGTTGAAATAAAATATTCAAGGACTGTTAACCCTTCTCTAAAATTCGCTGTAATAGGGCTTTCAATAATTTCACCTGAAGGTTTAGCCATAAGGCCACGCATTCCAGAAAGCTGACGAATCTGCAAACGAGATCCTCGCGCGCCAGAATCTGCCATAATGAAAACCGGATTAAAAGGATTCATCCGTTTAAACACAAGATCAGACAAATTCTCCATCGTGTGGGTCCAAACATCGATGACCTTATTATAGCGTTCACGTTGCGTAATAATCCCTTTAAGATATTGATCCTCAACTTTATGAACTTCTTGATTGGACTGTTTAATAATATCTTTCTTTTCAGGCGGAACAACCAGATCGCAAATCCCAATAGAAATTCCAGCCAATGTCGCTTGTTTAAATCCAAGATCTTTTAAATCATCCAACAACTGAACAGTCTTCGTTTGACCAAATCGTTTATAACAATCAGAAATAACCGCGCCTATTTTTTTCTTATCCAAAAGATCATTCACAAAACCATAATTTTCAGGAAGCGCTTGATTCAAAAAAACACGACCTACGGTTGTTTCTATAATAACCGTCTTAGCCGTCTCAACGCCTTCTTCTTTATCTTTTTTCTTCTCTTCAAGATTTTTTAATGCCTCTTCTTCAGAAATAACTAAAGACGGTTTTTCTTCTCCCCATAACGGACGATCAAGTCTTAACTTAATGCATTCATGCAAACCAATTAATCCATCATTATAAGCGATGATCACTTCTTCCGTTGAAGCAAAAACACGTTCGACTTCACTTTTTTTCTCTTGATCTTCTTTTGTCAAATAATAAAGCCCTAAAACAACATCTTGAGACGGAGACACAACAGGTCGCCCATCAGCAGGCGAAAAAAGATTATTAATAGAAAGTAATTCCAAACGGCATTCCATTTGCGCTTCTAACGATAACGGGACATGAACAGCCATTTGATCCCCGTCGAAATCTGCGTTAAAAGCCGCGCAAACCAAAGGATGCAATTTGATAGCTTTTCCTTCGATTAAAACAGGATAAAACGCCTGAATACTTAACCGATGCAACGTTGGCGCACGATTAAGCATGACAGGATGATCCTTTATAACCTCATCTAAAATATCCCATACTTCTGCTTTTGCTTTTTCAACCATTCGTTTCGCGCCCTTAATCGTGTGGACAAATCCTTTTTCGCGTAATTTACGAATAATAAACGGCTCAAAAAGCTCCAGCCATTTTCTTCGGCAACCCGCACTGATACAATTTTAATTCGGGCCCGACGACAATAACCGAACGGCCTGAATAATCAACGCGTTTTCCCAACAAATTCATACGGAAACGACCTTGTTTTCCTTTAAGCATATCTGATAAAGATTTCAAAGGACGATTCCCGCTTCCTAACACAGGGCGACCATGTCGGCCATTATCTAATAAAGCATCCACCGCTTCTTGAAGCATACGTTTTTCATTGCGACAAATAATTTCAGGGGCATTAAGATCAATTAATTTTTTCAAACAATTATTTCTATTGATAACACGTCGATAAAGATCGTTAAGATCCGATGTCGCGAATCGCCCTCCTTCTAAAGGAACAAGCGGACGCAAATCCGGCGGAATAACAGGAACAACATCTAAAACCATCCATTCAGCCAAATTTCCTGAATCTTTAAAATCTTCAACAATCTTTAGCGTCTTAGATATTTTTTTAGCATTGGTTCCCGCGGGATTTGACTTTTCTAAATCTTTGCGTAACTTCTTACATAAAACATCTAAATCTATTTCTCTTAACAAATCTCGTATGGCCTCAGCGCCAATCTTCGCCTTAAAATCAGTTCCATATTTATCAAACGCATCCTGATATTCTTCTTCTGAAAGGAATTGTTTTTTCTTAAGATCGGTTGTGCCGGGATCAACTACAATATATTCTTCATAATAAATCAATTTTTCAAGATCGCGCAATCCAATTTCCAGCATAGCCGCCAAACGGCTTGGGACCGCCTTATAAAACCAAATATGCGTCACAGGACAGGCAAGTTCAATATGTCCCATTTTTTCTCGACGAACAGAAGAACGCGTTACAGTTACTCCGCAACGATCGCAGGTAATCCCTTTAAATTTTATTCCCTTATATTTTCCGCAATTGCATTCCCAATCACGAACAGGGCCGAAAATCTTCTCACAAAAAAGGCCATCCTTTTCTGGTTTTAATGTACGATAATTCAACGTCTCTGCTTTTCGAACTGCCCCTGATGACCAAGAACGAATCACATCCGGCGAAGCAATCTTAATGGTAATTCTATCTTGATGTTGCATATCGTCTTTTTTCTTAATCATAGTGTATTTTTAATCCTTTTATTTTTTGGATTTAAAAATCTCTTTTACTTTCTTCTCTTTTTCTTCTTGAATGGAATCGGCTGATTTTAATAATTCAATATCTAAACAAAGCCCTTGCAATTCTTTCATTAAAACATTAAAAGATTCAGGCGTTCCTGTCTCAAGTTTTTGCTGTCCTTTGACAATAGCTTCATACATACGGCTACGACCTTGCACATCGTCACTTTTGACCGTCAAAATTTCTTGTAATGTATATGCGGCGCCATACGCTTCTAAAGCCCAAACTTCCATTTCTCCAAAACGCTGTCCGCCAAAATGAGCTTTTCCTCCTAAAGGCTGTTGCGTAACTAAAGAATATGGGCCTATGGAACGCGCGTGTATTTTTTCATCGACCAAATGATTTAATTTAAGCATATAAATCACACCAACCGTTACTTTTTGATCGAACGGCATTCCTGTATAACCATCATAAACAGTCGTTTTTCCAGTTTCAGGAAGATTAGCTTCTTTTAAAAGATCCCAAATAGTTTCTTCCGTAACACCATTAAAAACAGGAGTTACCGCATGAAATCCTAAAGCTCTTGCCGCCCAACCTAAATGAGTTTCTAACAATTGCCCCACATTCATACGAGAAGGAACACCTAAAGGATTTAAAACAACATCTACAGGGGTTCCATCTTCTAAAAACGGCATATCTTCCGATGGAAGAATACGAGAAATAACACCTTTATTCCCGTGACGGCCAGCCATTTTATCGCCTTCTGACACTTTTCGTTTGGTTGCGACATGAACAACAACGCGTTTGAGAACTCCCGCGGGAAGTTCATCTCCTCGTTTTACACGTTCGATTTCACGTTCTTGATCCGCAACAAGCTCGGAAATTTTATCCTCATAAAATCGAAATATTTCTCGTTCTTCAGAATCTTCTTCAAAATCATCTAATTTAATACGGCTGATTTTCTTAGGATCAACACCTAACGATTTCGCAAGTTTTTTACTGCGCTCTTGCTCAATAAATAGAATCTCTTGTTCGTAATACGCTTTGATCTTTTCTAACGATTCGGATTCTTTTTTCTTGTCTGTTTTTGTTTTTCGTCCACGTTCATTGCGCTGAAATGTTTCTGTATTAATCACAACGCCTTCAATCCCCGGAGGAAGAGTCAAGGATGTATCTCGAATATCCGCGGCTTTTTCACCAAAAATCGCGCGTAAAAGCCTTTCTTCCGGCGAAAGCTCTTTTTCGCTTTTAGGCGTAACTTTTCCGACTAAAATATCTCCGGCTTTCACTTCAGCACCAACACGCACAATACCATTCTCATCAAGATTAATCAAAGCTTCTTCGCCCACATTCGGAATATCACGCGTGACTTCTTCATTTCCTAAACGCGTTTCACGACACTCGACTTCAAAACGCTCGATATGAATAGAAGTAAACGCGTCTTCCTTAACAAGTTTCTCATTAATCAAAATAGCGTCTTCAAAGTTATATCCTCGCCAAGGCATAAAAGCGACTAAAACATTTCGGCCTAAAGCTAAATGGCCTTGTTTAGTTCCAATGCCATCGGCAATAACTTGGCCTTTCTGCACTTTATCGCCTATTTTAACTAAAGGTTTTTGATGAATACACGTATTTGCATTCGTACGTTGAAAATTCTTTAAAGAATAAACTGTGTCTCCAATCATAATTTCTTGCGCATCAACTTTTGTAACAGTTCCCGCTTCTTTAGCAAGAACAACAACGCCTGAATCTTTAGCAACTTTTTGTTCAATGCCTGTTCCGACATAAGGGACTTCCGGAATCATTAAAGGAACTGCTTGGCGTTGCATGTTAGAACCCATGAGCGCGCGGTTTGCGTCATCATGTTCAAGAAATGGAATTAACGCAGCCGCAACAGAAACAACCTGCAAAGGAGAAACATCCATATAAGAAACATCTTTAGGATGCACTTTAGGAAAATCTGTTTTATAACGGCATGTGACATCTTTTGTTAAAAATTCTCCGTCTTTATCGATAGGAATATTTGCTTGGGCAACATGTTGATCTTGATCTTTATCCGCTGTTAAAAATTCAACTTTTTTTGTGACACGCCCGTCCTGAACCTTTAAATAAGGCGTTTCAATAAAACCAAAATCATTGACGCGCGCGCAAGTGGTTAAAGAAGCAATAAGCCCAATATTCGGACCTTCAGGCGTTTCAATAGGACAAACTCGTCCGTAATGTGTTGCATGAACGTCACGAACTTCAAAACCCGCTCTTTCACGAGATAAACCACCCGGACCTAAAGCGCTTAAACGACGTTTATGCGTCATTTCGGATAAAGGATTAACCTGGTCCATAAATTGAGATAGTTGGCTTCGAGCGAAGAAATCTTGAATTTGATTAGAAAAAAGGCGGGAATTGATCAAATGATGCGCGGTTAAATTTTCAAAATTATTCATAACCACCAAACGTTCCTTAATAGAACGTTCTAAGCGAGACAAACCAATGCGCACTTGGTTTTGGACCAATTCGCCAACAGTTTTAATCCGACGATTACCTAAATGGTCGATATCATCTGTTTCACCTTTTCCATCACGTAAATCCATTAAATAACGCATGACTTTTACAACCGTAGCAATATCTAAAATGCGCAAATCTAAAGGAACTTCCATTCCTAATTTTCTATTAATAATATATCGACCTACTTTACTTAAATCATACCGTTTAGGGTCAAAAAATAATCTGAAGAAAAGAGCATCCGCAACTTCAATCGTGGCCGGCTC
Source organism: Candidatus Omnitrophota bacterium (assembly GCA_029567025.1). Classification (GTDB taxonomy): domain Bacteria; phylum Omnitrophota; class Gorgyraeia; order Zapsychrales; family Zapsychraceae; genus JADFXT01. Next base: position 9,068 of record JAKQLT010000092.1, read on the forward strand.
TGTAGGACGCATCTTACGATAAAAATCTAAAAGGGCTTCTTCCTTATTATTAGTGTGATCTTTTTCAAATGTCGATTTTAATTTATCAAAATCCTCACCGAACATTTTTTTCATTTCTTCTTCGCCAGATAAACCCATGATTCTTAAAATTTGGCTGGCTGGAAAATTACGTCGTCTATCAACATAAACTAACAAGACATTATTCAAATCATACTTGACTTCAAACCAAGCACCGCGAGAAGGAATAAGCCGCCCATGATAGATACTTTTTCCTGTCGGATGAAGCTCTTCTTCAAATGAAACGCCCGGTGGACGTTGCATTTGAGAAACAACAACACGCTC
>JAKQLT010000124.1 GCA_029567025.1 Candidatus Omnitrophota bacterium
TTCACCAATGTCCCCGTATAGCAACCGCTGGCGGGATGAACCGTCATTCCGACGGGCTTATTAATAACTAACAAAAAAGAATCTTCATAAAAAATATCTAACGGAATATTTTCAGGCGCAATATATTGTGGGGCGAAAAAATCCTCTACGACATCCACTAAAACTTCTTCGCCTTCTTTTAATTTATGGTGGGCCTTTGCGATTATCTCATTAACACGCACATGGCCATTTTCAATAAGCTTCTGAACAAAAGCCCGAGAAGGAACGTCGGAAAGATTTTCCTTTAAAAAAACATCCAAACGTTTATGTCGATTTTCGTGGCTGACTTTTAAAGCGTGTATAGGCATAAATAGCGATTAAGATAAAAACAAGAGAAATGATTTGATAAACGCTTAATCCCCCAAAAAATTCTTCGTGATCGGCGCGGAAAAATTCAACACAAAAACGCAATAAAGGAGCTAAAATTAAATAAAGAGCAAAAACCCGTCCTGAATTCTGAAAATATCGTTGATAAAACTTAAGAATAAAAAATATTCCTAATAATCCCAACGCATCATACAGCTGAGTAGGATGCAACTGTGCGTGATGGACTGGAAAATAAATTCCCCACGAAATTTCTTTTCCATAACAACACCCATTTAAAAAACATCCGATTCTTCCTATCGATTGCCCTAAAGCGATATAAGGAGCGGAGAGATCCAAAAATTGTTTAAGTTCTAAATTCTTTTTTCTTACAAAAAAAATTCCTGCGAGGATTCCTAAAACAAGCCCGCCTTGCCAGGCTAATCCGCCTTTTTGGATCATAATGATTTCAAGAGGATTGGAAATAAAAAAATCGAAATTCAATAAAATATAAAAAATTCGCCCGCCGATAATACCGCTGATAATAACCCAAAAAAAGAAATCAGAAATAATCTCCGCCTTGATCTGATAGCGTTGCGCATCGCGCGCTAAAAGCCAAGAACAAATGAGAACGGCCAACGCTAACATCAAACCATAAGAATAAACCGTCAGTGGACCAATATGAAAAATAATAGGGAACATGAAAAATACTTCCGATAAATTTAGCGAATAATTAATTTTGTTTCACTTGGAAACATTTCCAAGCGATAATGACAGCACCAATAGTGATCGCGCTATCGGCAATGTTAAAGACCGGCCAAACACGAAAATCAATAAAATCAATCACATAGCCAAAACGAATACGATCAATTAAATTTCCGACAGCGCCACCTAAAATCAAAGAAAATCCTAAAATATACGAACGGCTTAAGGCCTCGTCGTTATGCTTATAATAAAAAATATTAAAAACAAGAAGAATGGTCGCGATGATAGGAATAATGATAAAAACAGAGCCGTGTTCTTTAAAAAATCCAAACGCGATTCCCGTATTGTGAACAAGCGTCATATGAAAAACATTACGAATAACCGGAAAAGACTCACCTAAAGAAAGGACATTCATAAAAAAATACTTTGTCGCACGGTCCAATAAGACCACGGTGAGCGTCGACAAAACCGCTAAAATCATATCAAATTGAGACCGCTTCAGATCCCGCATTATTTCTTCTTCTTATCAAGTTCTTCTTGATATTCTAAACAATATTCCGCATAAGGAATAGCATCCAAACGCGCTTGAGAAATAGGTTTTCCGCTTCCTAAACAAATACCATAAGTCCCTTTTTCAATGCGCAACAAAGCATCATCAATTTTTTGCAACAATTTACGATCATGCGAAGCTAACCCTAAATTAAATTCTTTATCATACATATCAGTCGCAACATCTGCCATATGTAAAACATGGCCGGAAATATCGCTCGATTCATTCCCATGATTATCCGTATTATGCGCCATGTTTTTCACATCATGAGAAACCTTTTCTTTCATCGCCATTAAAAGCTTTTTATAATGTTCTATTTTTTTCTTATCTATTGTTCTGTTGGGCATTGCTACTCTCCTTTACAGCGGCCACACAATGGGCACATAAGGTTGGATGTTCTGAATTTATTCCGATGTCTGTTTTATAATTCCAACAACGCGGGCACTTTTTCCCGTCGGCTTTCTTAATTTTAATTTGCGTCTTGCTAAAACTGTCGTTTAACCCTTGAGCCACCGATGGAACTTCTTGCAACTCGACTTGTGAAACAATAAAAACCGCCGGCAAGATATTCTGACACTCTTTAAAATAAACAAAATCTTTTGAACTTGCAATCTCTAAAATCACTTTCGCTTCTAACGAACTACCAATATCTCCGCTTCGTCTTTTATCCTCAAGCGCTTTTAAAACATACGGTCTTAAATCCATTAATCGCTCAAAACGGTCATAAACCTTTTTATCTTGCCAATTTTGAGGAATATCCCGCCATTGCAATAAATGAACGCTGGATATTCTTTCTAAATTCTTGCCCTTAGGCATACTTAAAAAAATCTCTTCTGAAGTAAAGGCCATCAAAGGCGCTAAAAT
>JAKQLT010000141.1 GCA_029567025.1 Candidatus Omnitrophota bacterium
TCTTTCACTTTATAAGGTAAACTACCCGCCATATTTTATGCATCCTTTTTTAATGCTTCGACTTTATCAGTTTTTTCCCACGCAAATCCACTACGCCCAAAATGACCATAAGAAGCAGTCTTTTGATAAACAGGTTTACGTAAGTCTAATGTTTGAATAATTCCTTTCGGAGTTAAATCAAAATGCTTGCGGACAAGCTTCTCAAATTTTTCATCAGCAATTTTGCCCGTTCCATAGGTGTCTACCATAACGCTAATCGGCTCTGGATATCCAATGGCATAACTTAATTGCACTAAACATCTCTTTGCTAATTTCGCCGCAACAATATTTTTTGTGATATAACGCGCCATATAAGCCGCAGAACGATCAACCTTGGTCGGATCTTTTCCTGAAAATGCGCCGCCGCCGTGCGCCACATAACCGCCATACGTATCAACAACAATTTTACGCCCTGTCACACCAGTATCAGATTGCGGCCCACCGACGACGAATTTTCCTGTTTCATTAATAAAAAACTTTGTCTTATTATCAATTAATTTTCCTACTATCGGCATAGCCACATACTTAATAATTTCTTTACGCGCTTTTTCTGTAATTCTTTTGCCTGTCTTATCGACAATTTTTTCTAAATGTTGACAAGCTAAAACAACGGCATCTATACGAATAGGTTTATCGTCATGATATTCAATCGTCACCTGGCTCTTGCAATCAGGGCCTAAATAATCTATTTCTTTAGTTACTTTACGAACTTCTTCAACACGATGAACCAATTTATGTGCTAAAGTAATCGCCAAAGGCATAAGCTCAGGGGTTTCATCGCAGGCATAACCAAACATAATCCCCTGATCCCCAGCGCCGCCTGTGTCAACGCCTTGTGAAATGTCCGGCGATTGCGCATTAATAGCATTGAGAATAGCGCAGGTGCTGGCATCAAATCCATAAGCCGAGCTCGTATAGCCAATATCTTCTAAAACAGAACGAACTAATTTATGAACATCCACATAAGTGGTCGTCGTAATTTCACCGCCGACAATAACAAGCCCGGCAGAAATAAATGTTTCACAGGCCACACGGCCTTTCGGATCACTTTTAAAAACGGTGTCTAAAACAGCATCTGAAATCTGGTCGCACACTTTATCCGGATGGCCTTTTCCCACAGATTCTGAAGTAAAAAAATACTTTCCTTTCATTGCGAAAATTCCTTTCGTTAAATTAGTAAAAAAATTAAATGGTTTTTTATATTATCACTATTTCTTCGTATTTCCAGCGATTATTTCTTAAATAAAATTCTTTTGGGCGTCGTGATACGCCTCGATGCTCCCAATATCATACCACTTGCCTGAAAAAGTGAATCCATAAGCGCCGTGTTTTTCAGCTACCCACTTGATATAATCGCCTGCTCTATCGGCCTTGCCTTCTTCTTTAATATATTGCGCGATAAAAGGCAACGTACTTTTGGGAAAATAATAAAAACACATCGCAATCAATGTTGATTTGGGATGCAGGGGCTTTTCTTCAAATAAAATAATTTTCTTATTTTTATCAATACTAACCACCCCAAACTGATGGGCATGTGAAATATCTTGGATATCATACAGCCCAATTGTGGCCGCATTTTTATCCTTCTGCGCAAATTTAAAAAAATCTTCCAAATTAAAATTAAAAAGATTATCGCTCCCTACCACCAAAAGATCGTCGGAAAAAGGATGCTGTTTTAATACAAATTGAATATCTCCAATAGATCCTAAACGCTGTTCAGGGGTTTCTGTCCCATCATTAATTACGCGAACATTAAAAGCCTGCCTCTTCGCCCATTCATCAAAAGCTTTAAAAAATTTATTATTTGTCACAACTAAAAATTCATTTAAATCCGGAGCGATTTTTATTTTATCAATCACATGCGCAATGAGCGGCTTATCTTGAATATCTAAAAAGGCCTTGGGTGTATCTTTCACAAGAGGATAAAGCCTTGTTCCATATCCTGCGGCTAAAATAAGTATTTTCATATTTTTTCCTAAAATCCAAAAAAGTTTGGCGCCATATTTTTGAGTCGCGCCTTAGCCATATCTTCTATATCCTGACTTGTTGAGACTTCTAACACATCGGCGGCCAATGTCTGGGCTTCTTTAAAAGACACATTACGAATCAAATTTTTAATCTGCAACATATTTAAAGCCGTCATACTTAATGAATCTATGCCTAATCCTAATAAAATAAAAGCTGATAATGGCTCGCTCCCCATTTCTCCGCAAAGACTAACCTTGATATTCGCATCATGCGCCGCATCAATAATTTTTTTAATAGATCTTATAACCGCGGGATGATGAGGGTCATACAAATCCGCTGTTTCTTCATTCACACGATCAACCGCTAAAGTATATTGAATCAGATCATTTGTTCCGATACTAAAAAAATCCGCCTCTTTGGCTAAAATATCTGCCGTCATAACGGCCGACGGAACTTCCATCATAATCCCGACAGGCATTTGTTCATTAAAATCAATTTTCTCCTGTTTTAAACTTTTTTTAACCTCATCCAAAATACTATTGGCTTGACGCAACTCTTGAGGACCGGCAATCATCGGATACATAATCCGCAAATTCCCAAAAACAGAGGCTCGTAAAATCGCCCGCAGTTGGGTCTTAAAAATATCCGGCCGCGCGAAACAAAACCGAATCGCACGCCATCCTAAAGAAGGATACATATCTCGCGGAATTTGAAGGCTCGAAATAAATTTATCACCGCCGAGATCCAATGTCCGAATGGTAACAGGCTTTTCTCCCATTGTTTCTGCGACTTTTTTATACGCCTGAAACTGTTCCTCTTCCGTCGGCAAATCAATACGATTCATATAAAAATATTCTGTGCGATAAAGGCCGATTCCTTCTGGAAGATGTTTTTGAATCGCGCGGACTTCTTCTGCTAATTCCAAATTCGCCATAATTTCTACTCGTCGCCCATCCTGTGTTTCAGCCGGCAATTCTTTGATCTCCTGAAATTGATCGCGGAATTTAACAATCCTATCTTGCTCCTGACGGTAAAGATTTTTAGTTTCCTGCGTCGGATTAACGATTACTAATCCTTTACGCCCATCGACAATAACATAATCCTGATTATAAATACGCAAAGTGGCATCTTTTAACCCCACAACCGCCGGAACGCCTAAAGATTTCGCCATAATGGCCGTATGGGAAGTTTTACCGCCTATATCCGTCGCAAAAGCGAGAATATTTTTATTATACATATTCGCGGTATCAGAAGGAGAAAGGTCATGACTAACAATAATTATTTCTTCTGTCAAATTGTCGAACTCATGCATCTTGGCTTCATCCATTAAATTCTTTAAAACCCGTCGTCCGACGTCATTAACATCAACCACGCGCTCGCGCAAATATTCGTCATTAATATTGGCGAAAATTTTCACATATTTTTTTAAAACCTCAAAAAAGATATACTCGGCAGACAATTTCTGCGAACGAATATTCTGAATGACCTCTTCAATGAGAGGGCGATCTTCCAAAACAAGCAAATGAGCGTCTAAGATTTGTCCGCGATCCACGTTGCGTTCAGAACTTATCTTCTTCTGAATACTAATAATTTCCTGTCGAGTTTTAATGAGGGCTTCTTCAAAACGCGCGATCTCAATTGGAATCTCCTCTTCCATAATCGCCCGAAGAGGCACAATAAATTCCTGCTTATCCAAAATAAACGTCCGTCCATAAGCAATGCCCGGAGCCGCAGGAACACCTTTTAAAACGATTTCATTCATATTAGAAACTTTCTTGACTTAATAATTTTTCAATCTCATTAATAACATCTTGTGCGTCGTCACCGTCGGCTTCTACAATCAATTTAGAATTTTCTTCAGCCCCTAAGGTTAAAA
>JAKQLT010000155.1 GCA_029567025.1 Candidatus Omnitrophota bacterium
GACTATATCGAAATAAAAATGTACATAGATCAACCGACTGTAGATAGCCTATCATGCAAACTATCTGTTCCGGAGGCCTATAAACCGCCCCAAAACGACAAACGCCCTGCAGGAGAAACCTGCAAGGCGCTTGTTACTGCATCGAACGCTCTAAGTTCGCCTGAGCGTCAAGGTTGGCTGCCCCGCTAGGATTCGAACCTAGACTGAATGAGCCAGAGTCATTAGTGCTACCATTACACCACAGGGCAATTTACTATTATTTTTTTAAAGAAAGAATTGCCCGCATTCCGTCAGGAAAGGGCAATAACCTCTAAAAATTTATCTGAAACCTTTCCCGCATTTCTTCAGGAATGGACCTTTGCGTTAAAAATTTTACCAGGCGTTTTCTTTAAGCCATGTATCCCACGATTGGACTTTTTCTTGCCACGTTCTTTGATTCGGATCAGGCTGTTTCGTCGTCGAACAACCCAAAAAACAAAAAACACCAAGAAAAAGGATAAGAAAAATTTTTTTGTTCATCATAAAAACCTTCTTTTTATCGAAACGCTTGACGTAAACGATTAACTGTTTTAACGCGTCCTAAAATCTCCATTGTTTCAAAAAGACCTGGTCCGACATCTTTTCCCGTCAATGAAACGCGCACAGGATGCACCACATCCGAGGCCTTTAATCCGCATTTTTCAACCAAACCGCGAAAAACAGCTTCCAAAGATTTGCTGTCAAAAGATTCTAAGGTTTCATACGCCTGTGCTAATTGAAAAAAGATTTCTTTTTTATCATTCGTCAAATGTTTTAAAACCAATGAAGAATCAATAATAATATTTTCTTGAAAAATGAAATCCGTGCGCTCTAAAAATTCATCCAGCGTAGAAAATCTCCCCTTGTAAAGCCCGATAATTTTTTGCAACCACATTTCATCGGTCGATTCATCGATAAACCCGCGCTCTTTTAAAAATGGTTTTAAAAAACTCGCAACATCCACGACATTCATTTGTTTTAAATATTGCGTGTTAATCCATTTTAATTTATCCATATCAAAAACCGCCGCGGCCTTATTAATTTTCTTAATGGAAAAAATTTTGATCGCCGAATTCAAATTCATAATTTCTTGATTATTGCCCGGTGCCCAGCCTAAAAGCATTAAATAATTATCAATTGCTTGAGGCAGAAACCCCATTTTACGATATTCGCTGACCGCCACCGCTCCCGTCCGCTTTGATAAGCGCCCGCCGTCTTTTCCCATAATCAAAGGCAAATGCGCGAACTTAGGTGGTTTATACCCTAAGGCCTCATACATTAAAATTTGTTTCGGCGTATTAGAAATATGATCTTCCCCGCGGATAATACAGGTCATTTCCATGAGCGCATCATCGACCACACAACAGAAATTATACGTCGGAGAACCATCTGCCTTAATCAAAACCTCATCTTTTAAAACCACTTGCCCTTCTTTATCTAAAACAGGCGCGCCATCATCATTATGCGCGGTGAAATAAGACGTATCAAAATTGATTTCTCCACGGATAAGATCATAAATTTTTATTTCCTGCTTTTTGACTTTTAAGAAAATCGCGCCGTTGTCTTTATAAGCCAATCCTGCTTTAAGAAGTTTTTCCGCATGTGCGCGATAAATATCAAAACGCTTGCTTTGAAAATACAGCTCATCCCAACTCATGCCCAACCAGGCGACACTATCTAAAATTTCATCCACATATTCTTGTTTGGAGCGTTCCAGGTCGGTATCTTCAATGCGAAGGACAAAAGTGCCATTTTGGGACTTGGCATACATCCAATTAAAAAGGGCGGTGCGAGCACCGCCGATATGTAAATACCCGGTAGGACTTGGAGCGAATCGAACTTTAACCATAACAAAAAATTAAGCGTCGAATTTCTTATCGCCGTTTTTAACCAACGCCTTGACCACACAATCCAATCTTCGACGGCTTATATCATCAATATCAATATATTCAATCCCAATATCAAAAAATAATGGCTTTTTCGCAGCGGTTCTTTGACGCTGAACGCACCAGACAACTTTTCCTCGACATTTAATAGGATCTTCCATATCCAATAAATTAAGCTGGATTTCGATCTCTGAAAACATCTTTAACGCATTTTTTAACACC
>JAKQLT010000170.1 GCA_029567025.1 Candidatus Omnitrophota bacterium
CTTACCAAAGACTCCTTGAATCGTCTTTTATCCCTCCTCAATCCAAAGAAAAATTACAAACCTTTTATAAAAATCTCAACCCTTTTTCTCTTCGTCAATCTATTGAATCTAAACTTAAAATTATCTTTAAATTTTCTAAACACCTTGCTTCTGCTCCTTCTATCGGCTATCCTTACGGTAAGGGTTTATTATGAGTCTATGGGCTTACTATCGCGGATTTTATAGATAGGCTTTGATGGACTTTTGAATCATTTCCTGCGGGATGCCTTCAACAACTTTGACTTTTCCAATAGACGTTGCCAGGACAAAACGATTCTTTTTGGATAAAAATTTCTTGTCACGTTTCATTTTGCTCAAAATAGCATTTAAAGAAATGCCTTTGATTTTTTGCGGCAGGCCTATATCAGATAAAAGTTGATTGATACACTTTTCGTCTTTAGGGCTTAACATTTTTAATTCTTTTGAAATGCGGCATGCGACTCTCATCCCCAGCGCCACCGCTTCACCATGATGATACATATTATATTTTGCCGCCGCTTCAATCGCATGACCAGCCGTATGCCCGAAATTTAAAATCGTTCGCAACCCTTTTGTCTCTTTCTCATCAACACTAACAATATTCGCTTTGATACGACTACAAGCGCCAATAACATACAAAAGAGCTTTTCTATCAAGCGCTAAAAATCTTTTATAATTCTTTTCAATAAAAGAAAATAATTTTTTATCACAAATAATGCCATATTTTACCGCTTCGGCCAGGCCATTTAACATTTGGCGCTTTGATAAAGTCGATAAAGTTGCCAAATCAGAAAAAACCATCTTAGGCTGATAAAAAGCCCCTGTAAGATTTTTTCCTGACGGTAAATCAATCGCGACTTTGCCGCCAATAGCGGAATCAATCTGCGCTAAAAGAGTTGTTGGAATTTGAATATATGGAATGCCGCGCTTATAAATAGACGCCACAAATCCAGCCAAATCGCCGACCACCCCTCCTCCGAGCGCTATAATAAAAGACTTTTTCAAAACATCATATTGGGCAATCTTATTGATCAAGACAAAAGCCTGCTTGATAGATTTACTTTGTTCGCCCGCAGGCACAGTCAAAATCTTTGATGTTATGCCATTTTTCTTTAAACTTTCTATTATCGATTTGGCATAAAATTGTGCGATTATCGGATTGGTAATAATAATCGCATCATCTCCAACCCGTAATTCCTTAATTTTCTGGCCTAATTGGGGAAGAATTTTATATCCGATCAGAATCGGATAAGTTCGTTCTTTTAAAAAAACTTTTATGGTCGTCATTAAAACCGCACTCCTAACATCAATCCTAAAAAATCAATCATAGGAAAAATAATTTTATTAATTACGCGAAAATATAATAATGCAAAAATAATCAAAAGGCCATATCTTTCTAAAGAGCCATACCACTCGTCTATCGGGCGCGGAAGAATTCCTGCTACAATTCTTGACCCGTCAAGAGGCGGGATAGGAATAAGATTAAAAACAGCTAATAACAAATTAAAATAAACAATTAAACCTAAAAAATTATTTAGCTCATCGGACAGATTAAATTTTAGAATATAACTGGCGCAGAAAGCGATCATAATATTAGTCGCCGGGCCAGATGCTCCCACAAGTATCATATCCCGCTTGGGATGACGTAATGCGTGAAAATTAACTGGAACGGGCTTTGCCCAGCCAAAAAGAAAAACAGGATAACCTAAAAATTTAAAAACCAACAGAATTCCTGGGAATAAAATTGTCCCAACCGGATCAATATGTTTTAAAGGATTTAATGTCAAGCGCCCCGCTAATTTTGCCGTCGGGTCGCCACATTTATACGCGACCCATCCATGCGCGCACTCATGCAAAATAATAGAGAAAAAAATAACTATGAGGATAATCACAATCTCAAGTATCATAAAAAATCTCTACACCTTAGGTTATAAAACAAATTGTATTTTTGTAACAGTCACAACAGGATAGGAATACTCTTTTAAATTCGTATTTATTTTTCCTTCAATAACGACGCGATGGTTCAAAAATAATTTTATGATTTCCAGTGGCGCCTGAACATAATAGGAAGGGACATCGTTCTCGGAAATAAAAAACCGTACGGCATCCGTTTGTGAGGCCGATATCATTTCTTTTATTTGCCCTTGTAACGTAAGAACCATCGTCCGTTCTTGTTTTTCCTCTTGGGGCAAATTTCTTTTGTCTTCTAAATCTTTTTTTTGTTGTTCTAATTCAACAAGGGCTTTGGATAAATATCGGACAGGATAACTTGAAATATCCTGCGATTTAAACACCAACATATCTTCAGCCATCCATCCATAGGTCTGATCTAATGGTTCAATTTTATACCAATCCTGTAATTCCTCTAAAATATAAATCCTATCGCCGATTGTCACGCGTCCAACAACAGAAGCATTGATATGAGGTAACGCGCGCACATTAACATCTTTAGCCGTTATTTGCCCTATCTGCGGCGATGTCAACTGAACATATTTTTTTGTAATATAAACCGCCGCGCCCTGTGGAATCTGAACTTTATACCAACTATATTCTTTACCAATAACAATGACTTCGTCTCCTTTTTTGAGCTGGCATAATTTCTCAAAATTCATATTCCCGCCAGCGCGAACATTAACTTTATCATTCACTACTTGGCCCAAGAAAGGAAAGGTCTCTTGTTGTTTTCCCCAGGATAAAGAAGATAGAAAACAAAAGAAAATAAGAAAAATAAAAACTTTACGTAAGATCATGATGGAAAGAAAACGTAGTTTTTATGAAACTATTTTGCAGGCTTAGCCGCCGGTTTTGTAGCCGCTGGTTTAGCCCCTGCCTTCGCATCTGTTGTTGGGGCTTCAGCGGGAGCCGCGCCTTCAGCTGTTGTTTCTTCTTTCTTCACAGCTTTTTTCGCTTTAATGCGCACGATCTTTGTTTTCGGTAATCCAACGGCAGATTGGTTTTCATCAGCCCAAAGACCTTTTTTCATTAAAGCTTTTATACGTTCAATACGCGTTAAAACGCTTCTTTGCTGAACGCTCGCGGAATCAATTTTTAATGAAGGGTGTATCGACATTTTTTACAATCTCCTTATATAATAATCATTATACTTCGATTTCAGCCGATGTGCGACTAATTGCGCGTCATCTTTCTTTTCAAATCTCCCGACGCAAACAATCACATAATCGCCTTTACTAATAACAAAAGTTTCATGACCTAAATTATTTTTTATCTTGAGCGCTTCTTTTTCAGCGCTGTCTTTTTGTTTAAACGACGCAACCTGTATCGTATAAAAATTCTCTATCAAATCATTTTTCTTAGGTGCTGGCTCTGCGGTATGTTCTAAAACAGGACTTTGAGGAATCCCTTCTTGATAAGAAGCCTCTTCCTGTGCTACCGGAATATTTTTTTCATGTTTCGCGCTGACAGAGCTCCCCATTATATCAGCTTTCTTTTCCTGTGCAACTGCTATTTTCGAAGCATCTTTGGGACTGACGCTAATTTTTTTCCCACGTTCAACTCCTAAAGAAAAAAATAAAACAAAAGCCATCAAAATCATAACAGCGGCAATAATGCTATTTTCAACTGTTAAGGTCATATCACGCAACAAAGGACGTTTTTTAACAAGCTCCCCGCTCTGTTTTTCTATGGCATTAGAAAAAAGTTCAAATTGAGAAATTTTTTGAGTCTGATTCATAGAATTTATTATATGTTTATTTATGTGTTAATCTCAAGTTATTTCTAAATTTTTTTTGTTGGGATAAAGAGACAAAAACATCAATGACTTTCGGGTCAAATTGTGTCCCGCTATTACGTTTCAATTCCAAAATCGCTTTCTCAATCGACAATCGCACCTTATACGGCCGTTTAGTCGTCATCGCTTCAAAAGCATCAACCACAGAAACAATACGCGCCCCTAAAGGAATTTGTTCCTTTTTCAGCCCCGACGGATAACCACTTCCATCGTATTTTTCATGCCGATATAAAATAATGGGAAGAACAGGCTTCAAAAAGCCCACAGGACCAATTAAAGCCGCATGACGCGTTGGTTGCATTTTAATCACCTTAAATTCTTCCGGCGTTAAACGACTTGTTTTTGATAAAATCTCATACGGCACATCGATGGCTCCGGTATCGCGTAAAACGCTGGCATAATACAAACTATCAAGTGTATCCGCTGGAACTTTTAATTTCTGCGCGACAGCTTTAATAATCTCAAAATACGCCGGCGTATGCGTTATTATTTTATCCTTCGAACGAAATCCGTGTTGCTCAAGCAAAGTGCCGATAAATTTAATGCTCCCTAAAATAATCTGTTGATGATCTTGATGTAATTGTAAATTTTTTATGGCTGTAACCGATTGTTCGCTAACGACAGATAACATATCCTTATCAAACTCAGAAAAAGGCGCATCGGTTTTTTTACGATGAATCATTACCGCCCCAATATTATCATCCGCGACTAAAGGGAGTCCCAGTACATGTTTTTTATAAATACAAAAGCCAGCCAAAACTTTTTTCTCGTCTTCATTTAAAGCGTCTAATTCTTTTTTTTTATCAATTAAAATATTAATTTTATTATTAAAGATGGCTTTTAAAATAAGCTTTTTCTTCCCGGGCTCTAACAAATAAATCATGGCGCTTTCGGCTTTAATAAACTGGCATAATAAACGCGTTAATCGCAAGCTTAATTCCTGCACATTATAAGTGGAATTAATCAGCCGATACACCATATGGACCGCTGAAAGAATCAGCTTATACTTTTTGGTATGGTTCAAAGAGTTTTTTGTGCTCATCAAGGGCAAACCGATCTGTCATGGAAGCGATATGATTGCAGATCGCTTCATATTTTTTTCTTATTGTGTATTTTTTATTACGCTGATAAACGTTATACGGAAGCTGTTTCGGAGTTTTTAAATAAACACCGAACAGGTCCTCAATAATACGTCTGGCTTTATCTGTCATTCGCACGACACGATAATGCTCATATAATTTTTTATGGACAATGCGCTGTAATTGATCGCGCTGATTTTTCATATTTTGACTAAAAGAAATGATAGGATATTTTTTATTTTTTAAATGATAATTTTTTACATCTCGGGACAAACGAAAATGATGTTTTTTGAGATTTTTCTCCGATTCAGCCAAAAGATCTTTCACCTGAATATCAATCAAAGCCCTGACGATTTGATATTTAAAAATATTCGCGTCAATTCCTCGAGGAACCATCGCAGAGGCCTTCTGCCATAAGGCACTTTCATTCAAATCTTCAGGCGTGATACACCCAGAGGTCAATCCATCGTCAATATCATGCGACAAATAAGCTAAAGCATCTGCGATATCGACAACTTTGGCTTCTAATGTCGAGCCTTTATCTTTATAAGACGAAATCCCTTTCCCTTTATCATAATCTGTTTCATGTTTGAGAATGCCAACCAAAACCTCTTCGCTTAAATTCAATCCCACAAAATCAGGATATTTTTTTTCATACTGCGTAACAATCTCATAACTATGCAAATTATGATTAAAACTGCCCGCATGGGCTTTATTCATAATCGCGTTTAAGGTGCTTTCTCCGGCGTGGCCAAAAGGCGGATGCCCCAAATCATGGGCCAAGGCGATCGCTTCAATTAAATCTTCATTTAACAATAAATTACGGCCAATCGTCCGGGCGATTTGAGCGACTTCAATCGTATGTGTCAATCGCGTGCGATAATAATCTCCTTCAAAAATAACAAAGACCTGTGTTTTATATTCCAATTTTCGAAAAGCCTCGCAATGCACAATACGGTCGCGGTCGCGCTGATAACATGTGCGTGTTGGGTGTTGGGGTTCAGAATAACAGCGCCCTGCCGAATCCTTACTCCTCATCGCGTAAGGCGCTAAAATTTTTTCTTCTAAACGTTCACTATCTTGTCTTGTGCGCATGGATTAATAATCGATATAATTCTTTTAAAGATTGAGAAATTACTTTTGTTTGCCCAATAACCGGCATAAAATTCACATCACCCTGCCATCGAGGAACAATATGAATATGTAAATGACCTGGAAAACCCGCTCCAGACATTTTCCCTAAATTCATTCCGATATTATAACCACCGGGTTTTAAGACCTTATCGAGTAACGCTTTAATTTCTTCTAAAAGATCAAACAATTCCTGCTTTTCCTCTGGTCTTAATTGCGAAAGATCGCTAACATGACGATACGGCAAAACTAAAAGATGACCATTATTATACGGAAAAATATTAAGAACCGCAAAACTATGACGTTTACGAATAACAATATAATTTTTAGCGTCTTTTTTTTCTTGCAGTATCTTACAAAAAACACAAATGTCTTTATTTCTTTTAGTCTTTGTAATATATCCCATGCGCCATGGCGCCCAAAGATGTTTCATCAAATATTCTCCTCGACTTTCACAATATTGGCTGTAATACTATTGCCTTTTATTTCCAAAACTCCATAAGAACAAAAAGGCGGCCGCACCTTATCTGTAAGACTGCCAGGATTAAAATAGACAACGTCTTTTATTGTTTCATGACATGGTAAATGCGAATGTCCAAAAATAACCATATCCACATCTTCATGGCGAAAAAGGTCTTGAACATATCCTAATACTTTATCTGGCTTTCCATCGCCATGGCATAACCCAATGCGAACGTCCTCGACCATAATAATTTTTTTAGCTGGCAATTGTACGCGTATTTCCGCTGAATCCACATTCCCATGAACCGCCTCTAGTTTGTTAAGACGCTGAAAAAATTTTACATCATCTAAACAACAAAAATCGCCGGCATGAATAATCAAATCTGCTTTTTTAAAATCCTCTATCAAGGACGGTGGCATTGCGCGCGAATGCGTATCAGAAATAACAATAATTCTCATCGTATAATATAAGGCTTATCAAAAATAGTTAATAAGGTATTTAACTCGCCTTCGTTCCATATCCAAAATTTCTCTTGTAATGCTTTTAACCGCGTCGTATCTTCGATATCCGTCAAAGCGACAAGAACGCATCGATCCGGCCTGACGCCTAATTGTTTCGCATAAGAAAGAGCGGTCTGAATATCCCCTTCGCCAACATTTTCTTTTTTTAAAGCAATCAACCATGTTTCATTATTCCCTATCGCTTTAATGACATCTAAAAACGTTCCATTGTCATTCTTGAGCTTAAAAGATGTTACTTCTTCAAAAACCGGAAGGCGGTATTTTCGACCATTTAAATCAAAAGACTCATCATCAAAACAATGCAAAAGATCGACGATACGCGCCGAAAAATCTTGCCCTGCGCTTATACGAATCGCGTCCATCGAACGGGCGAATTCTTCTTTAAACTCTTTTTTCTGTTTCTCTTGAGACAGATCAACATCATGCAACCGTTTTTGATAAACATATCTGACCCAATATTTAAAAAGCTTGTCCTGAAAATAATAATGCTGGCCGTTTTTCACAAGAATACTCTTTTCTAAAAGATCTTTTATCTTAGAACGAACCTTGAGTTTACTAAAAGCAACATCCGCAATAATATCGTCAATTTTATTTTTCCCATTGGCTAAAGATATTAAAAGCGATGAAACAACACGATTATCTTTTCCTTGGCATAAATCAAGAACAATTAATTCAAAATGACGGCTGATAACGCCCCAACGATTAAAAATCGTGTTTTCAACGGCTTGGGACAATAACGGCATATAAATCTCATTCTGTTTATACACCGCACTTAAATTCACCAATTCTTTACAAATAAGATTTAAATAAAGAGGATGTCCACCAGTAAAATCAGTAAGAAAATGCCTCAATTGAGCGCCAGCTAAAACATCTTGAAGATGATGTTCAATAAATTCTTGGCTTGTTTTAAGATCAAACGCCCCCAAAGAAACAATCTCAAAATTTCCAAACAACAAAGACAACTTTTCAGATAAAATTCTCTCGGCAACTGTTTTATAGGAGCTCGCAAAAATGTAAAAACATTTTTTTTGCGTCATAATCTTTTTTCCCAAGTCCTGAAAGACATGCTCGCCTAAAATCTCCTCTAAATTCTGGAATTCATCAAAAATCAACACACAGCACTTCCCTGTTTCATTGATATAAATATCCGGCAAACTCAAGAGCCCTAAAAAAGAGTCCTTATATTTTCCAATACTAATATCCGCTTTGATTTTTTTAATGACTTGGACGGTTTGAGGAATGGTCTCTTGCGCTTTTTCTATCAGAAAATCTTCATCCTCTTCAATAGAGCTATTGTTGCTTTTCAAATAATGATACAACAAGCTTCCGAAAAATTTATGATAGACATAACTCTTATCTTTATCACGATCAAGCTCTAAATAAATAGGCGTTACAGAATCATCGTCGATATTAAAAACAAAATTTTTTAGAAACGCGGTTTTCCCGATAAAAGGATTCCCTAAAATCGCGACATTCTGCCGAAATCCTTCCTTTAAATCGCTGATGCGCTTTTTTAAAAGTTTTACTATGTCTTGTCGACCAAAAAATTGATGTTCTAAATCAATATATCTCATGGTAAATAATAGAGAGGATTATCCTCTTTAGAGTTTCGACGAATCTGAAAATGCAAATAAGCGCCACGATTACTTTCCGCGCTTAACGCAATCTCTTTATTTTTTAAAATAAAGTCACCTGTCTTTACCAATAACCGCGCATTGTGCGCATAGACGGAAAACAAACCATCTTGATGATCTAAAATAACTGTCTGTCCATACCCCGTTAATATATGGGCAAAAACTACGCGACCGGTTCTGGCGGCCCGAATAAAAGCTCCTTTTTCTGTCGCAATATCAATGCCTTTATTAATAAAACCGCTATCGACATGCCGAAACGGCCGAATGACCTTTCCCGCAACAGGCCAAATAAAATCATTTTTTGTTTCTTCGGTATCTAAAATAATTTCTTTAACATCTGCTGCTCCAGGAATAAAAACAAGCTGATCTTTTTCTATCCGCGCCGCGTCAGGAATATTATTCGCTTTAATAATATCCTCAATCAAAACATCATAGGATTTCGCAATACGCCATAAGGTCTCGCCCGGTTTTATTTTATGATACACGCCTGATTGTTCTGGTTCTGGATATTCGTGAGCATATTCACTCGTGAGCTTTGTTGTCGCGCAACCTGAAAATAAAAAAAAGGTTGCCAAAATAACAAAATGATATCCCGCGTGTTTCATAAAAAATTTAAAAGCGAGGGACGGGAATCGAACCCGCGTTCTCAGCTTGGGAAGCTGACATTCTACCATTGAATTACCCTCGCGAAATCCTCTCTTTGCTTGACCCCTTATTTAAAAGAACTTTAAAATT
Source organism: Candidatus Omnitrophota bacterium (assembly GCA_029567025.1). Classification (GTDB taxonomy): domain Bacteria; phylum Omnitrophota; class Gorgyraeia; order Zapsychrales; family Zapsychraceae; genus JADFXT01. The sequence goes on from JAKQLT010000170.1 coordinate 9,330, forward strand.
TTTTGTTACTTTCTTGATTTCCTGCGCTTCACAAATAGCTCGACAAACCGCAACACGATTAACCCCTTGTTCTATCAAAATCGAGCTATTGTCTAAAGTAATACCACCAATCGCGAATAAAGGTATTTTTGTCTTATCCAACGCTTCATTTAAAAGCCGTAAATTCATCGGACGACGTTCCGGTTTTGTCTTTGTTTTAAAAACAGAACCGAATCCAATATAATCAGCCCCTTGTTGTTGCGCTTTTTTAATATGCAAATACGCCTGGCAAGAAACGCCTATCAATTTCTCTTTCCCTAATAATTTTCGGGCGAAAGAACAAGAAAGGTCTTCTTGCCCCAAATGTACGCCATCACAATCAGACGCTAATGCAAGATCAACGCGATCATTGATAATAAATAACGCCTTCTTATTTAAAAGAGCTACTATTCTTTTTGAAAAATCTAAAATATTTTTTGCTGTCGCAAATTTATCGCGCAATTGAAAAATATTTGCGCCCGCACTTAAAGCCTTTTGAGCCACATCAAATAATTTATCATAATCCGCAACTGCCGCGTCTAAAATAACGTATAAATTAGAATTGTTGAGTAACCTTTTTCTCCAATGCATAAATCTTATAACGTAATATCTTTAAATCCTTAGCTGTTGCCGGATGCCCTAATTTAAAAAATTCTTCTAAAACACGTATCGATTCCTTCACTCGTTGACTATTGGCATAAAAAATATCCGCAATTTTTTTTCGTCGTAATTCAGCCGTTGTCGTCATTCGCCCCACATCTGTGTCACTATCACGATAGCGTATCACTTGAGAGACAGGCAAAAAACTTATCAAATGCGTTAAGCGATGCCGTATGTCTTTAAATTCTCTCGTATTTTTTTTATCATCCAATATAAAACGGCAAACGTCTTCGCAAACCCTCAATCCTTCTTTCGCACGATTTAAATTCGCGTCAATAATCCGATACAATTTATTTTCACAATTTTTTATTTTACGCACTTTTTCAAAATCGTTTCAATGATACGGGTTGACGAACAATGGGGAAGATACGTGATATACTCTACTTTTCCTCCCCGCGCCTTAACAAGATCAGCCCCTACAGCTTGTTTCTCTTTCCAATCAGCGCCTTTAATGAGAATATCCGGCTGAATATACTTAATCAAATCATACGGTGTTTCTTCTTGAAAAATCGTTACAAAATCGACACAGGACAGGCCAGCTAACACGAAAGCCCGTTCTTGTTCTGCGACAATCGGACGATTGGGCCCTTTAATTTTTTTAACAGAAGAATTACTATTTAAACCAACAATAAGGATACGATTTTTTCCCTTGGCTTTTTGCAAATAACTCACATGACCCGCATGCAAAATATCAAAACACCCATTCGTAAAAGCAATTGTTTTCTTTTGCTGACGCAATAAACGAATCTTTTTTTTTAAAAATTCCCGGGATACAATCTTTTGAGACAAATTCATTCGTTTACTTTCTCCTTAAGTTTTCTTCAACCAATTCACAAATAGTATGAATAATACAACTGTGCGTTTCTTGAATCCGAGCCGTGTGAGAGGAAGGAACAATAATACTAATATCGGTTAATGCTGCTAAAATGCCGCCATCATGACCTGTCAAAGAAATTGTTTTCATTCCCATCTTTTTAGCTTGTTTGATTCCTTCAATAACATTTTTAGAGTTTCCACTCGTAGATATTCCGAACGCAACGTCTTTTTTATGCCCCAATCCTTCTATTTGACGTTTAAAAATAATATCAAAACTATAATCATTGCCTAAAGAAGTTAGAACAGAAGTGTCTGTTGTTAAAGCTATGGCGGGAAAAGCTCGACGTTCTTTTTGAAAACGGCCAATTAATTCAGCGGCCATATGCTGGCTATCTGCGGCGGAACCTCCATTGCCAAAAAAGAAAACAATATTATCTTCTTTAAAGGCCTTTACGATCATAGAGGCCGCAGAAATTATTTTTTTTAAATTTATCTTGAGAGTCTTTTCTTGAACCATCCTCGACTCTTTAAATATTGCCTCAACTCTTTTTTTCATCTCTGAAAACCTTATTAGCTCTTATCCAGAAAAGACCTTCGCCATATCATATAATTCTTTATCAATAGCTTTGCGTTTTTTAACGGCTTCTTCAATAGACACATAACGCACTTTATTATTATGAAGACTTACCATGTTCCCGAATAAATTTTCTTTTACCAATTCAACCGCGCGAACACCAAAACGTGTTCCAATAATACGGTCATATGCGCTGGGAGTTCCTCCTCGTTGAATATAACCTAAAACACTCACGCGCGTTTCATATTGAGTTCTTTTCTTAATTAAATTCGCTATCAATTCACTAACATTAGTTAATCGTCGCAATGTCCGGCGTTCAGGCCCGGAATGTCCCAAAGAATGTCCTTTGACTTTTGCTCCTTCTGAAACAACAATAATACTAAATGTTTTTCCGCGTTTATGCCGCGCATTAAGGATATTGCAAACCTCATCAATATCAATCGGATACTCGGGAACAAGAATGATATTCGCGCCGCCAGCAATTCCAGCTTCTAACGCAATCCATCCGGTATAACGACCCATGACCTCAACGACAATAATGTGATGATGACTTTCGACCGTTGTATGAAGCCGATCAATACATTCTGTGGCGACATTCACCGCCGTATCAAAACCAAACGCATAATCAGTGCCCGATAAAGCATTATCAATAGATTTTGGAACTCCGACAACAGGAATGCCATATTGTTTATATAAATCCAACCCTATCTTTAAAGTATCTTCTCCACCGACAGCAATAAGGGCATCCGCACCGCTTCTTTTAAAATTTTCCGCGATGATTTTCATTTTTTCAAGTTCAAGCGGTGGGACCATACGACTGGTGCCAAGGATTGTTCCGCCACGATCTAATATCCCTGAAGTCACGCGTAAATCTAAAACCCTCATATCGGTTTCAATTAAACCATTCCAACCATTCTTAATGCCAGTAACCACAAATCCTTCCTGCATGGCTTTACGAACAACCGAACGAATAACAGAATTGAGTCCGG
>JAKQLT010000173.1 GCA_029567025.1 Candidatus Omnitrophota bacterium
AAATACAACAACAGTAGGTTTCACAATAGATGCTAAAGCCGCAATATCGCCCGGCCGATTCGTCCCGACCTCTAAAATAACAACTTCATGTTTTTTTCTTAACTGTAAAAGCGTTAAAGGAACGCCGTATTGATTATTGAAAGATTTATAATTCTTTAAAATTTTATATTTCTTTGACAAAATTGTTGCGATCATTTCTTTAGTTGTTGTTTTCCCACTGCTTCCGGTAATTGCGATAATAGGAACAGAGAAACGATCGCGATGAAACGAAGCGATATCACTTAAAGCCTTTGTTGTATCTTTAACCCATATGCTTGGGACTTCTTTCTTTAACTTAACCGCTTTTGAAACCAGAACCGCGACAGCGCCTTTCGCAATAGCCGCATCAAGATAATCATGGCCATCTTGCTTTTCTCCAATAATCGCGATAAATAATTCTCCTTTTTTAATCGTTCTTGAATCAATCGAAACCCCTTTCAAACGCAAAGACTTATTTCCTTCAATAAGATATCGACCGTTTGTGATAATCTGAATATCGTTCAGCTTAAACATGAAAAAAATCCTTTATAATTTTTCTTTCATCATAATTTATTTTTCTATCTTTAAAAATCTGATACATTTCATGCCCTTTTCCAGCGATTAACACAATACTATTATCATTAGCGATCTTAAGCGCCTGGCAAATAGCGTCTGTTCTATCAACAATACATTCATAATTTTTCGTTTCAAAACCAGAAACAATGTCCCTAATAATATCTTGCGGCTCTTCACTACGGGGATTATCTGTCGTAATAACAGAAAAATCAGCTAACTGGCCGGCAATTTTTCCCATCAAAGGCCTTTTGGTCTTATCACGGTCACCGCCGCAACCAAAAACAAGAATAATTTTTTTATCTTTAAATTGCTTTAATGTTTTTAAAACATTTTCTAAAGCGTCCGGCGTATGTGCATAATCAATAAGAACAGAAAACTTCTGCCCGCAAAAAACGGGTTCAAGCCGTCCCGGGACATAATGTAATGCTTCTATTCCTTTTTTAATATTTTGTAAACTGATACCTTCCGCACACCCAACGCTGACAGCCGCTAAAATATTATAAATATTATGACGGCCGACTAATCGACTCGATATAAAAATACTTCCCTGTGGCGTATATAATTCAAATTCTGTGGAAGAAAGATGCGCTTGTATTTTCCCCGCGCGAATATCGGAATTATTGACAATCCCATAAGTTAAGATCTTCCCTAAAGAATTTTTTTTAAACTTTTCTGCATACGGATCGTCTTGATTAATAAGAGCAAACGATTTTTCTGACAAATGAGAAAACAATTTTACCTTGGCTTGAAAATACCCTTCCATGGTTTTATGATAATCCAAATGATCTTGCGTGAGATTCGTAAAAACCGCTTCTCTAAAATCAATACCGTCGACACGGCCTTGATCTAATCCGTGAGAGGAAACCTCCATAACACAATAGGAAATATGGCGTTTTTTTAATTCAAACAAAAATTTCTGATTATCTAAGAAACTCGGCGTTGTATTAACACTCGGATATTCTTTTTTCCCAATCCGCATATTAATGGTCCCAACAACGCCACACTCTTCCCCTAAAACATGAAACAAAGACTCTATCAAATACGTCGTCGTTGTTTTACCATTTGTCCCTGTGACTCCTATCACGCGCACATCTTTAGAAGGATATCCGTAAAATCTTAAAGCAATCTCTTTTAAAAACACCTTAGGATGTTTAACAAATAAATAACAAATATTTTCTTGTCTCGAATCAATCTTTTCCTGTTGAGAAAGAACTATGACTTTAGCGCCTTTACCGATCGCATCATCAATAAAATGAACGCCGTTTAATTTATCCCCCTCTAAGGCGATAAACAAACTATTTTTCTCTACTTGGCGAGAATCGCAACACAAAGACGACACCTCAAAATCGCTAAAACGGTCTTCTAATTCTTCCTCATAAATTCCTTTTAATAATTCTTTTAACCGCATTCTCAATCCTTTTACATAAAATGATGTATCGTCTTTTTCTTCTCTTGTTTAGGTTCAAAAATATCCATTTCTTTATTTTTCAGATACCGTAAAGCATTTTCAATAACTTCCTTAAAAACAGGAGCACATACCGTCCCGCCAAAATAGCTCGGGCGAGGCTCATCAAAAACAACAATCGCGGCTAATCGCGGATTATCCGCCGGAGCAAACCCCATAAAACTGGCATAAAACGCACTATGGGAATACGTCTTGCCTGAAACTTTTTGTGCGGTTCCTGTTTTTCCCGCAACTGGCACGCCATCAATCTTAGCCCTTGTGGCTGTTCCTTTTTCAATAACACCGACAAGAATAGCTGTTAAACGTTTTGCTGTTTCAGGACTGATAACCCGATCCACCATATGCGGATCAAAAGATTGAATAATCTCATTATCACTATCTTTTATGGCTTTAACAATAAACGGCTTCATATAAACCCCTTGATTCGCAATAGCCGCTGTCGCACAGACAAGCTGTAAAGGCGTTGTTGTCACTTCATGCCCCATCGGAATAGCTCCAATAGATGTTTTAGACCATTGCGATGGATGCTTAAAAACTCCTGCGACTTCACCTTTTAAATCAATGCCTGTCTTTTTTCCAAAACGAAAAAGAGTTCCATATTTATAAAGAACCGACGGGCCTAATTTCTGGGAGATCTTCGCCACCCCAATATTACTCGATAGTTCAAAAACTTCTTGAAAAGTCAATGTCCCGTGAGGTTTATGATCATGTAGAATATGATTTGCAATTTTATATTTTCCATTTTCACAAAAAATCTTATCTGTTTCTTGAAAAACGCCTTCTTCTAACGCGGCGGAAGCCGGAACAATTTTAAAAACAGAACCCGGCTCATAGACAAAACTAATAACGCGATTTGTCCTATTTTCAACATTACTGGATGTTACATGCTCTAAATCATAGGTTGGCCTATTGGCTAAAGCGAGAATTTCACCCGTATGAACATCCATAACAATAATCATAGCTCCTTTGGCGCGATATTTTTTATAAGCTTTTTCTAAAGCATTCTCCGCTAAATATTGAATAGTCTCGTCAATCGTCAATACAAGATGATGGCCATGTTGAGGCGGAATATAATCGCTTTCAATCATTAATTCTCTCAATTTTGCGTCACGTAAAACACTCATCCGACCTGGGCTTCCTTTTAAATACTGATCATACGCCAACTCTAATCCTTCTAATCCCTCATTATCAATATTAGCAAACCCAATAATATGAGAAGCCAAACTGCCATTAGGATAATATCTCTTACTTTCTTCCCGGAATCCTATGCCCGCGATTTTCTCATCCTTTATTTTCTCAACCAAATCCAAAGGAAGCTTTCTTTTAATCCAAACAAAATATTTATTCTTCTGCAACTGTTCACGAATGAAAACCGCATCCATTTGTAACAAATCGGAAAGACGCTCAACGGCTTTTTTCTTTTCTGCAAAGGACATGGCTCGAGGATTTGCGAATAAAGAATACACCGCCACATTAAAAGCCAGCGGCCGTCCATTTCTGTCATAAATCGTCCCTCGGATAGGCTCAATTTCAACGGTATGATTATGTTGTTGATCGGCGAGTTTGCTTAAATAAGAAGCACGAAAGATTTGAATCAAGACCAATTTGACCGAAAAAACAAAAAGGCAAATGATCAAGAAAATAAAAAAAAAGCTAAATCGTAAAACTTTCTTACGTATCTGGGGCACGTGTCCTGAAGAATCTTATAAAAAATGGTTATTAAAATTTATGTTGTCTTGCGACTTCATCCTTATCTGGACTATCAAAAAATACAAAAAACTTTTTGAGCTATTATTCTTTAAAAATCTTACGGCCTTTGTCCCGAACCATTCAATGATAATAGATTTAAAAAGGCATTCGCTTTCTTTACTAAAGTAGTCTCCTCGGTGCCATGGGCATGGAGATCAACGCTCTCTGAAGAAATCTGTAAAATATCATCTTGGGGATTTACAAAATGCATCTTAGAAGATTCTGACAACAATTTCTCTCCAATATGATTCGCGGATTTTAATGTCAAAATGTTATACGAAACATGGCCGTTTTTCTCGATAAGTTTTTTTAATTGTTTCTCTTTTTCTTTTCCTTGATAAGCAAGATCTATAATCTTCACTTGCATATGAATATAACTTAACGCTAAAAACGTTATAAACCCAATCAATTTTAAAGCGCTTGAAAATCTCATTTAAATCCTTTCTATCACACGCCATCGAGCGCTACGCGACCTGGGATTGAAACGACATTCTTCATCCGTCGGGCGTAATGGTTTTTTCGTTAATACTATCCCTTTTTTATCTTTTGCCAAAAAACGAAATTTTTCTTTCACGATTCTATCCTCTAAAGAATGAAACGCGATAACACCTAATCGTCCGCCTTCTTTTAAAGACAAAAAACATTTATCTAAAGCAATGCTTAAAGACTCCAACTCGCGATTAACCGCAATCCGAAAAGCTTGAAAAACACGCGTGGCCGGATGAATCCGTCCATGACGGTCATAGCCAGGAATCGCATTTAAAACAATACGGGCTAAATCTTTTGTGGTTTCAATCGGAGAAAAATTACGTTCTTTCACAATAAACTGGGCAATGCGATGATGCCAACGTTCTTCGCCAAAATCATGTAAAATATTATCAATCTCTTTCTCGGACAAAGAATTAACAAGATCAAAAGCAGAAATTTGTGATTCCTGGCTCATGCGCATATCCAAAGGCCCCTCATGCTGAATACTAAAACCTCGCAAAGGATTATCCAGCTGAAAACTGGAGATTCCCAAATCCAGCAAAATACAATCAACGTGAGAAATGTGAAGGTCTTTTAAAATCCTATCGATGTGTTTAAAATTATCTTCTATCAAATGGCATTGATGCAAATACTCGTCCAGATTTTTTTTAGCGACTGCTAAGGACTGCCTGTCTTGATCAATGCCAATCAATCGCCCTGCCGGGCCAATACGTTTTAAAAACTCTTTCGCATGCCCGCCTAATCCTAATGTCCCATCGACCACAATATCTTTTTCTTTTGGCTGAAGATATTCCATAACCAAAGATGACAAAACCGGAATATGGTCGATAGCGGCATGAATCATAAGGATGCTTTTTCTCTCTCGTCCTAAAAAATAAAAAACCGTTAAATGTTTAAAATATCTTCAGCGATTTGTTCAAAAGAACTGCTGGAACGGGTATAAAAATCTTCCCAACTTTTTCTATCCCAAATCTCAAGTCTATTGGCGACGCCAATAATAATTACTTCACGATCAATACCGGCATAATCTTTTAAATAAGAAGGAATGACAAAACGGCCCTGCTTATCAGGCACAACATCCACAGCCCCAGAAAAAAACAAACGATTAAAACTACGCGTCTGCTGTTTCGTAAATGACATCGATTTAAATTTCTGTTCTTGCGTCTTCCATTCTGTTTCGGCAAACATAAAAATACATTTATCCAATCCACGGGTAAGAAAAAATTTCTCAATGCCAAATTCTTTAGAAACCTCACGCACTTTTGAGGGAAGAATAAGACGACCTTTATTATCAATGCTGTGTTGAAATTCTCCGTAAAACATTCTCGCTATTTTCTTTCTTTAAAAAATTAATGGAACCCCAAATCGAAAAATATACCACTTTACTCCACTTTACTCCACTTTTGAATTCAGTATATTAAGGGCTATGGGAAAAGTCAATACTTTATTTGCTAAAATATAACTTCGCCAAGAATAAAAAAATGCGTTTTTTATAAAGCTATGAAAAAGCGGCGCCTACGTGGAATAAAAATAAAATTCTTCAAATAAAAAAACTGATACCTCAATATCTAAGTATCAGTTTATGAAAAGCCTTCTAAAGATTCTTATCAAAAATATTTTAAAACACGTTTTTTATCAATTTTCATTTCCTCGATTAATTTTTCTTGCGAATGAAATTTCTTCTCCCCTCTTATTTTCTTTAAAAAAGAAATGAGGACATCTTTCCCATAAACATTTTTATGAAATTTAAAAAGATGCGCTTCAATCACAACACCCGCATTCGTTCCTTGAATCGTCGGCCGCCGTCCAATATAAGCCATTCCTGGATATTTTTTACTTTCTATTTCAACGACTGCGGCATACACCCCTAAAGGCGGATGGATAAAATTTTGCGGATGAACATTTAAGGTGGGAAATCCCAATCGGGTTCCGAGTCCTTGACCTCGCGTAACTTTTCCTAAAAAAGACACCTCTCGCCCCAAGAGCATAGACGCTTTTTTTAATTTGCCTTCATAAATATAGCGACGAATCATTGAACTACTAATCTTACTATGACATTTTTTCTTAGCTGTAGCGATAACATCAATCCCATGCACATTAAATCCAAATATTCTTCCTTCTTTTTTTAAAAAAGCTAATGTGCCTTCACGATCATGCCCGAAACGAAAATCTCCGCCGACAAAAACATCAGATAAATTCGTATGCGGCAATAAATATCGCTCAATAAATATTCGAGGAGATAATTGGGAAAACTGCTGTGTGAAACGCGCGACAATACAGGTATCAATACCCGTGCGCTCAATTAATTGAAGACGATAAGACAAAGAAACCAATAATTGAAGTTTCTTCTCTGGATGTAAAACCTCAACCGGGTGAGGAGAAAAAGTCAAGACAATCGCCTCACCGCGAATCTCTTTCGCCCTTTCAACAACCTTTTTTAAAAGCGCCTGATGGCCTAAATGAACACCATCAAAAACGCCAATGGCCAAAACCGCTTTTCGCGAATGAGTCTTAACCTTGCCAATGCCGAATATAACTTTCATGGATATCCTCTAAATCAATGGCTTCTTCAAGAGTAAACGGTCCTACTTGCGTGCGTTCAATTTGACAAATACATGCTCCACAGCCTAAAGTCTCTCCAATATCCGCCGCTAACTGACGGACATAAGTTCCCTTAGAACATTCTAAATAAAATTTTATTTTGGGCAAGGCAATCTCTTCAACAAATAATTTATGAATAATAATATCCCGCGGTAAACGGTCAACAACAAGACCTTTACGCGCTAATTGATAAAGTTTTCGTCCTTGATATTTCACGGCTGAAACCATAGGCGGGACCTGCTGAATTTCTCCCTCAAATTTTCGAAAGGCTTGATAAATCTTCTCTGTTGTAATTTGTTCATAGGACAAAGTTTTAAGGATCGCCCCTTGCGTATCCGCGGTATCGGTGATGATTCCCAATATTAACGTCGCGCGATACGCCTTATCGTATCCAATAAACGTGGTTGATAATTTCGTTGTTTTGCCTAATAAAAGGACTAAAACGCCTGTAGCTAAAGGATCTAATGTCCCGGCATGACCAACTTTCTTATAATTCAATTTTTTCCGCGCTTTAACAACGACGTCATGAGATGTGATTCCCGACGGTTTATTGATGACTAAAATTCCATCCATCACAATACTCTCTTAATATAATTTAAAACGATGCGCTGCGCTTTAGTTAACGCATGCTCTATGGTGCATCCACTGGCTTGTTTATGGCCACCGCCGCCAAAATGCTCGGCGATGGATGCCACATCAAAACCGGGAATAGATCGAAAATTCACGCGAGTCTTTAAAGAGGAAATTTCTGTGAAAATAACAAAAATCTTTGCGCCCTTCATATAACGTAAAAATTTAAATATTGCATCGCGCAGGTCAAACTCGGCGGACACCTTCGAAAGGATGTCCTTTCCTAACACCATACTCACCACTTGTCCTTCATTAAAAATATCAAACTTATTAAGAATCTTGCTTAATGTCTTAAGATCCTGAGATGAAATCTCCTCATAAAATTTCTTATATAATTCAACAACGGGGATATCAAATTTCATCAGATCTCCAATAATTCGGTGCGTTCGCCCTGTGGTGTTATCAAACCGAAAAGATCCTGTGTCCGTCATAATACCGGCATACAAATAGATAGCAATATCTTTATTCATCACCCCTTTTAATTCTTTCATTAAAAGATAAATAATCTCGGTCGTCGAGGAAGCCTGAACGTCAATCCATTTCAAATCGCCGAAGCGAGTATTTGTCACATGATGATCGATATTAATAATCGGCTTGTTTTCTTTCAAAAGCCCTTTCACTTTCCCGATACGTTTTAATTCCCCGCAATCTAAAATAATCGCCAAATCATATTCTATTTTCTTACTCTCGTGATAAGCCCTAATGTTAGAAATGCCTTTAATAAAACGAAAGCGCATCGGTACCTCTTCTTCATTAATCATATAAACTTTTTTTCCCAAAGATCGCAAATAACTTGCTAATGCTAATTGAGAACACAGTCCATCCGGATCCGGATTGACATGCGTTGATATCAAAAAGGTTTTATTGTTCTTGATCGCCTGAATAATTCTCTGGATGTTCATGATGAATTTCCTGTAAAAGGTCCTCTATTTTCGCGCTATGGCTTATGGACTCATCGAGAGAAAACATTAATTCTGGTGTAAAACGCATTTTCATCCTTTGTCCTAAAAGCCGTCGGATGAGCCCTCGCGCGGAATGAAATCCGTTTTGAACCTCTTCTAAAGAATGCGAATTCAATAAGACGCTATAATAAATTCTCGCGTTACGCAAATCTAAACTCACATCGGCCAGTGTAATACTGACAAACTCTAAACGCGGATCTTGTATGTCTCGTTGTAACATTAAACTGATTTCACGTTTGACTTGTTCATTAATTCTATCGATACGTCCCATAAAAAATATTCCTTACTTATAAAAATTATTTTCTTAGAAATTGTTCTATTTTCTTTCGAGCTTCAATATTTTTTGCTAAACACAAAAAATATTGAAGCGCTTCCCTCTCAAAAGGTTTCAGAATAACACAAACTTGAAGTCTTGTTAAATCCTTTTTCGATAGTTGGGTTAAAATATCTTTGACCTTTAAACTTTCCGCTAAAGCCTTTTTTTCTTTCTTCGTCAAAGAGAATTTCTTAAAAAGCATTTCTCTTTCTTTTATTCTCATTTCTTTTAATAAAGCCATAAGACAAACAATCCATTTTTTATGTTCCAATGACCTTATTTGCCCTAAACATATTTTTTTTGTCCCGACTAAAAATTCCATCCCGAAAAGACTATTAAGCCGCTTCAAACACTTAAAAGGATTTTCTTCCAGCATTTTCTTAAATTCCAAAAATGAACGGTGAATATTAACCGCAAAGAAACATTTATTCTCTAATGCAGCCTTTAACAATATCAATGTTTTCTTCTCTATCGAAAAACCTAACCGCTGTTCAAATCGCACCGCGCGTAAAATCCTTGTCGGGTCATCAATAAAACTCTTATCATGCAAAACACAAATCTTTTTTTTCTTTAAATCTTCCAATCCGTTATAAGGGTCAATCAATGCGCCCCAAGAATTTTTATTTAATGACAAAGCCATAGCATTAATCGTAAAATCGCGCCTAAAAAGATCTTCAATTAACGCGCCTTTTTTAACCGTTGGCAATGCCCCCGGGTATTTATAAATTTCACTTCGGGCTGTCACAAAATCTATTCTCACAGAAGATAAAAATAAACTTGCTGTCCCAAAAGCATTATAGGTAACGCATCGTGCATTAAAACATTTAGATAAATATTTTGCAAAATCTATAGCATCGGCCTCAACAACAACATCTATATCAAAAACTTTTTCTCCTAAAAGAATATCCCGTACAATCCCGCCGACCAAATAAACAGAAATATTTTGCTGATATGCCTTATCGGATATTACTTTAATCAAACGTAAAAATTCTTTATCCAAATGTAATAAATAATTCTTCATAAAAAAATTTATTATCCCCGAGGATGAAATTGATGATGAATGGTCTTTAGCCGTTCTTTATCCACATGCGTGTAAATTTGAGTTGTCGAAATATCCGAATGCCCCAGCATTTCCTGAACGGAGCGCAAATCCGCGCCGTGTTCCAAAAGATGCGTGGCAAAGGTGTGGCGTAAGGTATGCGGCTTAATGGTTTTTTTAACCTTCGCCTTTTTCGCATAAGCTTTGACTATTTTCCAAATACTCTGACGGCTGATCTTTTTCCCTAACCGGCTTAAAAATAAAAATGGAATGAATTGCCCTTTGACCTGTTTTTTCCGAATCCCATTACAGTATTTTTCTACCGCTTCTTTCGCGCTTTTTCCCATCGGGACAATGCGTTCCTTTTTGCCTTTCCCAATACAACGCACATAGCCGACCTCTAAATTAACATTCTCAACTTTTAAATTCACCAATTCAGAAACCCGCATACCTGTAGCGTATAATAATTCCAAAACAGCATTATCCCGAATAGACTGCGCGGTCTTTCCTTTCGACGCATCAATCATAGCTTCCATTTCATTGGAAGACATCACATCGGGCACGCGTTTCCACAATTTAGGCGTATCGACTAAATGTGTCGGGTCTTCTTTACTTAAACGTTCGCGCACCAAGAAACGATGAAACATTTTTATCGCGGCTAATTCCCGAGAAATAGAATTGGCGGATAATCCTTTTTGTTTCCGATGAAACATAAAATTTGAAATATGATCGCGCGTCGCCTGCAAGCAGTCTTCCAATCCTTGTTTTTTTAAATACGCTATATACTCCTGCAGATCTCGACGATAGGCCAAAAGGGTATTATCCGCCAATCCTCGCTCAACGCCTAAATAATTGATAAAATCCTCTATAAAATGATCCATTAATTCACATACTCCAAAGAGGCCTTAAGGCCAAAATGATTACGAATTATTTTTTCCTCAGTCGCTAATTTATTCTTTATACTCTGTCGATTCCTCATCGAGGACGGAATATCAAATTCTCTCTGAATGGCGTACCAATAATTAATACGGATTTCAAGCTGATCCTTTTTATCGCCTGTAATCCATTTTGCCATTTCTTCCAATTGAGTGATAAGCTCCGTCATAATATATTTTATTCGCTTATCATTATCATTACTATCAATAGCCGCAACTAAATCTTTATACCAGTTCTTCCACAAAGAATACCGATAACAATATTGTTCTTGTGGCAATTGTTTTTTAGGGGCGTAATCAATGGGTTCTAAAACCGGCATCACCGTTGATTCTTCTTTATCCGCTTTCTTGGCTCGCGTGAATTTTTTACGCAAAGTCTGACATCCCGTCGATGTTAATAAAAACATAAAAAGCAACAAGATAAAAAAAGGCCTTCTTAGCATGATTCGTTTATTCATCTTTAATAAGCTCCTTAAACTCTTGTTCATTAATAATAGTTATTCCTAAAGCTACTGCCTTTTGATATTTTGAACCTGGAGCGCTACCCACAACCAGATAGTCGATATTCTTACTCATGGCACTTACCACATCACCACCATTTTTTCTGACTAAGGCGCTGGCCTGCATACGACTCATTGTATGTAATTCACCCGTAAAAAGAAACTTTTTTCCTTCTAATTTTTCTGACAATTTCTCCTCTTGCGGTTCGATAAAATTCACGCCGGCTTTTTTTAATTTCTTGATAAGCGTTTGAACTCCCGGTGTTTTAAAAAATTCTTCAACTGATTGCGCGATCACAAAACCAATCTCATGAATCGCCTCTAAATCCTCTTTTCTTGCTTTTTGAAGAGCTTCTAATGTTTTATATTTTTTGGCGAGAACAGACGCCGCCTTTTCCCCAACATTAGGAATACCTAAAGCAAAAACCAGTCGAGAAAGCGGCTGTTGTTTACTTTTTTTAATCGCATCTAATAAATTTTGCGCTTTTTTATCTTTAAACAATTGCAAAGATAAAACATCTTCTTTTTTTAAAAAATAAATATCCGCAACATCTTTGACCAATTCTTTTTTAAGAAGGTCTTCGACCACCGCCTCGCCCAATCCTTCAATATCCATAGCCCCTCGAGAAGCAAAATGCGTTAAATTTCTTTCTAATCGACCTGAGCAAGAAACATTAGGGCATCGAAACGCCACATCTTCCTCTTTTTCTTTTACAATCGGCGTTTGGCAAACAGGACAATGCGTCGGGACTTTAAAAACAGGCATCTTTTTTGAAGAAACTTCGACGACTTTCACAATCTTAGGAATAACATCACCAGCACGTTCCAATAAGACACGATCGCCTTTTTTAATCCCTAATCGTGCAATCTCATCAAAATTATGCAAAGTCGCGCGAGAAATCATAACGCCCGCACATTCAACCGGCTCTAATTCTGCAACCGGCGTTAAAACACCCGTTCGGCCAATCTGCACAAGAATATCTTTTATAACCGTTGTCGCTTGTTTAGCGGGAAATTTATACGCCACAGCCCAACGAGGACTTTTTAAAGTAGTGCCTAACTGCTCTTGCTGAGACAGTAAATTGACCTTAATCACAACCCCATCAATATCATAAGGCAATGTTTCTCGACGGCTTTGAAAAGACTCGCAATAAGAAATCACCTCATCCATAGTGTCACATAAACGACTCAAAGGATTCACGCACAATCCCATTTTCTTAGCTTCTTCTAAAAATTCCCATTGAGAAGAAAAAGACTTCTCGCCTTCAGATAACCCAAAAGAATGAATAAAACATTTTAATTTTCTTTTTGATGTCAGAGAAGAATCCAAAAGTTTCATCGAACCGCTCGCCGCATTACGCGGATTGGCAAAAAGAGGCTCTTCCTTGACGCGCCGTTCGTCATTAAGCGCGTTAAAATCTTTTTTATCCATATAAATTTCACCGCGGACTTCCAAGCGCTTAAGATAACTTTTCTTTAACCGCAAAGGAATCGAACGAATTGTCCTTATATTATGAGTTATATCTTCCCCTGTTTCTCCGTCACCGCGCGTTGCGCCTAACACCAATTCGCCCTTTTCATAAACTAACGCTGCGCTTAATCCGTCAATTTTTAATTCCACGACATAATTTATTTTCTGTCGAGGAAGGCCTTTCACAATGCGCTCATTCCACGCCTTTAATTCTTCGACGGAGTAAGTATTATCCAAGGAAAGCATTTTTACCGCATGCGTCACCGTTTTAGCGCCAGGAGAAACTTTGATTCCAACGCGCTGGGTGGGAGAATTTTTCTCTTTTAAAGAAGGGAATTTTTTTTCTAACTCAATAAGCTCTTTTAAAAGGTCATCATACTCCTTATCGGAAATGGACGGATCATCCAAAACATAATAACGATAATTATGATCTTCCAGCTGTTGAGAAATACTCTTGATTTTTTTCTGAGCGGAGTTGATATCCATACTTTTTGTCTAATAGACAATCCTGAAATCCGTAAAATGTCCGTCGGGAGAAGAAAAACCCATTTCTTTATAATGAATATAACTTTTAAAATGCTCTTCTAATTTTTGAATCAAAGAAGCAATCTGCGACTCGGGGCCTTCGACGATTATTTCAACCGATCCATTGGAAAGATTTTTGACCCAGCCTTTAAGATTTAATTGTTCCGCGAATTTCTGGGTCATGAAACGAAACCCAACGCCTTGAACAAATCCTGAATAAATAATATGTGCCTGTTTCATTTTTTTATTTGACGGAAATAACTTATCGGGGAGGCGGGGGTTCCCGCCTTCGGCGAGATTTCGCCTTCTTTCTTTAAAAATATTTTTGAAAAGGCTTAAGAACCCGCGGGTTCTTTTTTTTCGCCTATTATTTAATCTATCGGGGAGGCGGGGGTTGAACCCGCGACCTCAACGTCCCGAACGTTGCGCGCTAAGCCAACTGCGCTACTCCCCGGTAAAAAAAATATTTTTTAAATGAACAGAATGTTGTAAGCCAATCCCATGCTCGTTTTACTCGCCGGGGACTACTTCAGGCTTTAGGCCTTCAGTCGCCGCCGCTACTCCCAGGAATAAATCAAGTTAACAATAAATAAGATTTTTTAGTTTATCATTACTGACTATTTTCGTCAATGGCAGGATAACCAACATTCCACATCGAATGTGGTACAATCTCAGATATATTTAACTATATCCTATTATCAATCTGATTTTCTTAAAACACGAAAGCAGATGTAGTATATTTTTGTCTAATTATTCAAAAAAATACCCTTTATCCACTTCAATGTTAATGCTCGCATGCCATAAGGCAGCTAAATCTTCCGCCCTCTTCTTCGAATCATTATTAATAACAATAAATCTGTCAATCCTATTTCTAGGAATCCTAGGATAAATAAAAAATTCAGCATTCCTCATCCTCTTTCCATCAACAAAATTATTCCAATAATTAGCATGAATAACATCCCAATTAACTTGATCAAGTTTTTTTAGATCGTACGCAAATCTTGTTTCATGGCTTGTTGCATTACCATCTGAAAAAGCATAAGAAATTGACTCATCTAAAATCACAAAAGATTCAATCTCAGCAAAAATTAAAGAATTTTGTTCAGCTTTTCTCGCGAATAATGTCGGCGTTCTCGGCGTAAAATAAAGGGGGATTAGATCGTGTAACTCATGAAGATTACCATCTGATAAATAAATTTTCTTATTATCTCGAATTTCTTGGCAGGATTCTTCAGCAAAGGATTCGCTCATCAACCCTCTTGTTTTTACTTCATTTTGAGATAATATACCTCTTAACAAAATGCTGCGAAGATTATCTAATTTAAATAAATAAAAGAATCTATATATCCTGTACTCTAAAAGTTTAGATCTTTTCCAATTATCTAATGAGCTTCCCATAGTGATTAGATGTTATTAAACCATGTATATTGCCGTTCAGTATTTACGCTGAATTCCTTCTCATTTCCGCTAACAAACGCATAAATTCGTTCAATCGTTCTTTTGCCTAATCCTTTTACATTTCTTAATATGGCAAAATTTTTAATTGTTTTTAATTTCAAAACATCCTGCAGCAATACTGCCTCTTTCTCTTTAATTCTTATCTTATTCTTCAAGTCTTCAACAGAAGAATTTCGAATCATATCTAAAAATTTATTATAAAGAGAATCCTCCGCATTGGAATCATATACATAAATTTCTATTGGTATTTCTAACGGAGAGAGATATTTTTCCATTAAAACTCTTACTTCGTCCCACGATAATCCTCCGCTACTAGCCCCAAGCTGAGGAAAAGCTATTGACTCAATACCTTCCCTTCTATAATTAGCTGAAAAATTTTGTAACCCTTTCTCAATATATTCTAATTTTGAAGGCTGCTTCCAATCATTTTTTGTTGGAAAATTTAAAACCCACGTTTTTTCTGTTTTATATATCCACAACCTTCCAATAGAAATTTTATTTTCTTCACATAATTTCTTATATTTTTCTTCCATCTCTGGAAATCTATAACTAAATTCCAGAGCTATACCTTTCCCCATAACACCTTGACAATTTACAGTATTTACAAGGGTTTGACATTGACTATTAAAGATATTACCTTTTATTATTTCTAATGGCATATAAATCCTACTATAACTGCAGTCCTTCGCCGCATCTTTTCAAAGGAATGCCCCACTAAACCTCTTTTATCCCAAAACCGATTTCAGCTTCGGCAACAAGCTTATCTTTGACATATGCTTTTGTGTCAATAAATCCGGCTTTCGGAAGCAATTTAACTGTCGTGATTTCAATACGAAGCTGATCGCCCGGCACAACCGGCGCGATAAATTTGGCTGTTGTTTTAGCTAAATAATAAATAAGCTTTTTCCCTTGTAAATTTTTGCTGTAATAAAAATAAATACATCCGGCTTGCGCCATGGCTTCAATAATCAAGACGCCCGGCATGACTTTTTCTTCCGGAAAATGCCCGACGAAAAAATGCTCATTAACCGAAACGTTTTTTATGGCGACTAATTTTTGATTGGGCTCTAATTCAACAACTTTATCAATCAGAAGAAACGGAAACCGGTGCGGAATAATTTTTTGGATTTCAAGAATATCTAATTGCATAAGAAAATTCCTTTCTTTAAATAGAAAATATTATCGTATCGCCAAACCACCGTCAATTTGAATAATTTGGCCTGTGATATATTGCGCGTGTTTGGATAATAAAAATTCCACGCAACCCGCCACATCTTCGGGCGTCCCTAACCGGCCTAACGGCACCATATCTAAAATCTGTTTTTTCTGCTCTTCTTTAAATTCAGATAACATATCCGTTTCAATAAATCCCGGAGCAATGGCATTAACGCGAATCCCATAACCGGCCGTTTCTTTAGCTAATGATTTGGTAAACGCATTCATAGCACCCTTGCTCGCGGCATAATTTGTCTGACGAGGAAGCCCAATAAGGCCGCTGACAGAAGAAATATTAATGATCTGTCCGCTTTTTTGTTTTAAAAATGTAATAATACACGCGCGTGCGGCATTAAACATTCCATTTAAATTGGTATCAATGACCTGTTGCCAATCTTCTGGGCTCATCAGCATAAGCGCCTTATCATTAATAATTCCGGCATTATTGATTAAAATATCTATCTGGCCAAAATGGTCCTTAACGCCGTCAATCCATTTTTTCACTTCATTAAAATCCTTAATATCCACACAAGCGCCTTGGCACTGGACTCCCATTTTTTTGACTTCCTTTTCTAAACTTCCGGCCGCATCTTTATTTTTCGCATAATTAAATGCGACATGGACGCCTAAAGAGGCTAATTTCAAAACAATCGCTCGCCCAATTCCACGAGAAGCTCCGGTCACAATAGCTACTTGATTTTTTAAAATCATTTTTTATTCCTTAATATTTTTTTATTTTTTAGTGAATACGGATTTGTCTGCTGGCCTTTTGTTTGAGCTAATAAATATTTCGCTAAAATATCTGTCTCGATATTAATCGGATCGCCTTGTTTTTTATAACCTAAATTCGTCACCTCTAATGTAAAAGGAATCAGATAAACAGAAAAATCATTTTTTCGAACATCTCCGACGGTTAAACTGATACCGTCAAGAGCCACAGATCCTTTTTGCACAATATATTGCGATAATTCTTTATTAATACTGACGCGCAATTCTGTATAATTTTCTCCGGTAATAACTTTGGTTATCGTTTGAACCGCATCCACATGGCCGGAAACAAAATGCCCGCAAATCCTATCATTCATTTTTAAGGAACGCTCAAGATTGACATGGGTTTTTGGCTTCACAGCGCCTAAAGTGGTTTTTTTCATGGTCTCCAGCATAATATCAAAAGACAAAATATCTTTTTTAATTCCCGTTACCGTCAAACAAACTCCGTCGACAGAAATACTGCTCCCTAATTTCACGTCTTTTAAAACCTCTTTTGCTCGTAACTTTAAAACACACAAATTAGGCTTTTTAATAATTTCTTCGACTACTCCTGTTTCTTCGACAATACCTGAAAACATATAAAAACCTTTCTACTTTTTTAAAATATCAGCTGAAATAAAAATATCTTTGCCTAAAAAACGCATTTCAATATTTTTTAATAAAACAGCTTTACCGATATGAGAAATATTTAATCCGTCGATGGATGATAATGCCTTTTGATCTCCAACAATCTTTGGCGCAATATAAATATGCATTTTATCGACTAATCCAGACGCGATAGCATTTCCTAAAACTTTGGCGCCGCCTTCTATTAGAATACTCATAATTTGTTTCTTCGCAAGTTCTTTAAAAAGCCATTTAAGGTCGATTTTCCCTTTACAAAAAGGACAAACAATAACTTGAATACCTTTTTTCTCAAACTGTGCAATTTTTTGTTTAGAAGCTCTTCTTGTTGTTGCGATAAAACAATTTTGAGGCGAACAGCCCTTAAAAAGTTTAGCTTTCAAAGAAATCTTTAAACTTGAATCCAAAACAATCTTTTTTATTGTTTTATTCTTATCGGCCGCGTTTAAACACGGGTTATCTTTTAAAACGGTGTTAATACCGACTAAAATCGCATCAAATTCATTTCTCAATTTACGGGCGAATTGTCTTGTGGATTCTGATGTAATCCATTTTGAGTCGCCTGTTCTGGTCGCTATTTTGCCGTCTAATGTCTGCGCGCATTTTCCAACCACCAAAGGCATTTTTAATGTCATAAATTTAATAAATGCCCCATTTAAAATTCTTGCTTCATTTTCTAAAATGCCCACTTTAACATCAATGCCGGCTTTTTTGAGTTTCGCAATTGATTTTCCATTCGTCAAAGGATTCGGATCTTTCATCGCGATAACAACTTTTTTTATACCAGATTTTATAATCGCCTCCGCACACGGCGGCGTGCGGCCAACATGAAAACACGGCTCTAAATTAACAAATAATGTCGCGCCTTTTACAGGACTTTTCGCATTATTAAACGCATCGATTTCCGCGTGATCGCCTCCGCATTTTTTATGCCAGCCTTCCGCAATCATTTTTCCGTTTTTAACAATAACCGCGCCCACGTAAGGATTGGGCGAAGTTTTTCCTATTGCTTTTTTAGCCAATTGTAAAACGCGCTTCATATAAAAAATATCATTCATCTCTATAAAACTTTCTGATAACGTAAAGCCCGGGCTTTCATCGTCTCAACTAAACTGTAAGGAATTTTTTTAATGCCAATATATTCATAAACTTTAGCTGTTCCATGCGCATCAGATCCGCCCGTCATTAATAAATGGTGTTTTTTCGCAATCCCTTCATAAAATTCAGTAATATTATTAGCCACATTCGGATAATACACTTCTAATCCGTCAAGCCCGGCTTCCACCATTTGAGGAATAAGTTCATCGACTTGTGTCACCATCGGATGCGCTAAAACCGCGACACCACCGGCACTATGGAGAAGTTTAATCGCTTCAAAAGGTGTTTGTTTATACTTAGGCACATACGCAGGCGCGTGTTCTCCAATAAAACGATTAAAGGCCTCAGGAATATTTCCCACCCATCCTTTTTCTAATAATTTTAATGCCAGATGCGGACGCCCAACGGATTGTGTTTCGGCGATAGAACAAACCTCTTCTAAAGAAATATTATTAACATGAAAAAGATCATTGAGCTTCGCGATCATTTTTTCCATACGTTCAACGCGCGTATGTTGCATCGAAGAAATCACCTTAACAAGTGTTTCATTTTTATAATCAAACATATATCCTAAGATATGAATGTCACGACCATTGAGCTCTGAAGAAAGTTCAATTCCCGGAATAACTTCTATTTGATATTTTTTTGCTTCTTCTATCGCTAAACTAATACCCGAAACGGTGTCATGATCCGATATCGCAATACAATCAATACCGTTTTTATAGGCATCAACAATAACATCACTCACGGATAAAGTGCTATCCGAAAAATTGGTATGGATATGAAGGTCAGCCCACTGATTCATCATTGTTATTTTTAGGGAAAATTTCTACTTTATGAATTTTGTCTAAAATACCATTAACAAATTTACTCGAATCGAGATCACCATATTTTTTCGCTAACTCGACCGCTTCATTAATACAAACTTTAGGTGGGATATCAGGGGAAAATAACATCTCAAAAACGCCGATTCGTAAAATATTTTTATCAATGACCGCCATACGCTTAATCTGCCAATTCGCGGCATATTTCGAAATCTTTTCATCAATCGCCGCTAAATGCTTCTCAATGCCGGCTGTCAACCGATCAGAAAATCCCAAAACAGCTTCTGCCACATTTTCATCGTGGTCTTTCCAATAATTCTCGGCAGAAACGCTTATTTCCCGACGAGTAATTTCAGCCTGGTATAAAATTTTTAAAGCGAATTCACGTGCCTGCGTTCGATTTCTCATATTTTTAAAGGAACAATTTTTCTAATATCCTTCTATTACTTTATTTTCTCTATTTGACCTGCGACATCCAAAACTTCCAATAAAGCCTGAGCCGCGTCACGTCCTTTGTTAATTCCTTTTTCTTCAGAACGTTTATACGCCAATTCCATCGTATCCACAGCCAACACTTCAAAAATAATCGGCTTATTAACAGCCAGAGCAACATCCATAATCCCGCGCGCTGTATTATCCGCGACCAGGTCATAATGTTTTGTTTCTCCGCGAATAACCGCGCCCAAACAAATAACGCCGGAAACATCTTTTTTTTCAGCAATTTGTTTGGCGACAATCGGGATTTCAAACGCGCCAGGAACCCAAAGCACAATAATATTTTTCGCCTTAACGCCATTTTTTGTCAATTCATCGAGACACGCATCCAAAAGCCTCTTAGTAACAAATTCATTAAATTTCGCGACAACGATAGCAATTTTTCCGCGAGGCAATTTTGACTTTCCGTCAACAATAAATCCTATTTTGTGATTAAGCCCTAACATATTATGAAAGCAAATGCCCTAATTTTTCTTTCTTTGTTTTAAGATATTTTTCATTTACTTCATTATGCGGTATCTGTAAAGGCACTCGTTCCGCAACAGATAACCCATAACCTTCTAATCCGACAATTTTACGCGGATTATTTGTCAATAATCGAATTTTCTTAACACCTAAATCAACTAAAATTTGCGCGCCCAAGCCATAATGACGCAAATCCGCGGCAAAACCTAAGGCCTCATTGGCCTCAACCGTATCCATCCCCTCATCCTGCAAATTATACGCTTTTAGTTTATTGACCAAGCCAATGCCACGGCCTTCCTGACGCATATAAATAAGAACACCCGACCCATTTTTGCTTATAGTCTCAAGCGCGACATCTAATTGATCGCGGCAATCGCAACGCAAAGAGCCAAAGACATCTCCGGTTAAACATTCTGATTGCACGCGCACCAAAACAGGATTTTTGCTATCAATCTCTCCGAATGTTAACGCCACATGAACGAACTGATCAGTCTTAGAACGATACGCAATCATATTAAAATCACCATATTTCGTCGGCAACTTTGTTTCCGCGACGCGTTCCACCAATTTTTGTTTCATACGCAAATATTCAATTAAACTATTGATAGTGCAAATCTTCAAATTATGTTTCTTAGAAAAAGCTAAAAGATCTTTGGTACGCGCCATGGTTCCATCTTCATTCATAATTTCACAAATAACGCCCGCTGGATAAAGACCTGCTAATTTCATTAAATCGACCGATGCTTCTGTATGTCCCGCACGAACCAAAACACCACCAGAAACAGCACGTAAAGGAAATAAATGCCCGGGAGTAATTAAATCTGCAGGTTTTGATTTAGGATCAATTAAAACTTTAACCGTATACGCTCTATCCGCCGCAGAAATGCCGGTTGTGATTCCATACGCCGCATCAACCGAAATAGCCCATCCCGTATCACATTTTTTATGTCTATGGCTCACATGAACTTTCATCGGGTGAAGATCCAAATCATTAAGACGATTATCTTCCATAGGGACACACACAAGGCCGCGCGCTTCTTTAGCCATAAAATTAACCTTTTCAGGCGTTATAAATTGAGCGGCGCAAAGAATATCGCCTTCATTCTCACGGCCTTCATCATCCATCACAACAATCATTTTCCCTTGCTTTAAATCTTCTAAGACTTGATCAATTGTATGAAACATACCAAAACCTTTCTTTTAAATTTTTTTCTTGCTTTTGGGCAGGAAATTTAATATTTTCGTCGGTAATTATAATAATATTAATAATAAAGTGGTTTTTAATATAAGGGAAATGTTATTGCTTGTCAAGCGCTTTGTCCTTGCTTATAATGCTTTTTATGATTTTAGAAAAACAAGTAGCCGCATCACTTATTGAACAAAAAAAAACACTCGCGATTGCCGAATCATGCTCTGGCGGTCTTTTATCCCATCGGCTGACAAATATTTCTGGAAGTTCAAATTTCCTTATGGCTACACTTGTGACTTACAGCTATGAATCCAAAACAAAACTTCTAAAAGTCCCTGCAGACTTACTTAAAAAACACGGTGCTGTAAGCTCAAAAGTTGCGAGCTTAATGGCTCAAAATGTCAGAAAAATGTTTAAAACAGATTTTGGAATTGGGATTACGGGAATTGCCGGACCAACAGGCGGAACAAAAACAAAACCCGTAGGACTCGTTTTTATCGCTTTAAGCACAAAATCTACGACAAAAGGCCTCGAATGTTATTTTAAAGGTTCCCGCTTGAATGTGAAACAACAAACCACAACGAAAGCCCTGCAATTACTTTTAAACTATTTAAAATGAGAATGCCCCCTTCTATCCGTTGTTTTATAGCTCTTTCCTTAAGTCCGGAAAATCAAAAATTTATAGGCCAAATTGAAAAAAATCTTCAAAAAATGGATTGTTCCGTTAGATGGATCGATCCCCAGAACACGCATTTAACATTAAAATTTTTAGGCAATGTCCTAAGAGATAAAATTCCTGAAATAACCGCCGTATTAAAAAAAATAATACAAAATCATTCCTCTTTTTCAACTCAAATATCTCACATAGGAGTTTTCCCCAACAATCAGCATCCCCAAATTATTTGGTTAGGACTCAAGGACGAGGAAGAAAAAATAAAAAAGCTGGCTTTAGATATGGAGAATGCTTTTAAGACGTTAGGATTTGACAAAGAATCGCGACCATTTCAATCGCATATCACAATCGGCCGGGTGAAATCAGAAAAAAATATTCAAAAACTTATCAAAAAAATTTCCTCTTATTCTTTCCCCGTCTCTATACAGGAATTTCACAGTATTATTCTCTATCAAAGCACGCTCACATCATCAGGTGCTACGCATGATAAAATCAACGAAATCTTTTTCAAATAACTTTTTTCTTAATTTAAATAATACCAGCTAAGCGCACAGCCATATGCATAATAATATTAGTATATAAGCCAGCGACAATATCATCCATCATAATGCCTTTGCTACCGCCGAGCTTCTCAAATTTATTGGCAGGATAAATCTTAAACATATCAAAAGCACGGAATAAAAAGAATGTTGTAAAAACTGTGGCTGTGGTAATAGGAATTAAAAAAAACGATAAAAAAATGCCCGCAACTTCATCAATAACAACGCAGGAAGGATCTTCTTTCTTCACTAATTTTTCCATAGGACCGCTTACCTGAAACCCGATGTAAGTGACAAGAACAAAAAAAAGAATCTGGAAAAAAGGCAACCCATGAATTAAAACGCATACTAATGTGGCCACGAAACTGGCCAAACTTCCCGGAGCTATGGGACAATATCCCACATAAAAAAAAGTTGATAAAAGGCGTATCACTTTATCGCTCATAATAATCCTTATTGTTGTATAAATAAAAAGATCCGGAAACAAGTGTTAAAAAGACAGTACAAAGCATCAAAAGATAAATACTTAATTCCCAGAAATATAATGTTGTGATTGTTAACCGAAACCCCCAAGAAGAATTTTTTAATAACATAAATATTAAAATGAGATAAACCGCGATGATTTGAGCTACTGTCTTATATTTCCCTAATTTTTCCGCGGCTAAAACTTTGCCGCGCCCCACAGCAACAAGTCTTAAGCCCGTTAAAAGTATTTCTCGAAAGAAAATCGCAATAAACATCCACGCGTGAATAAGACCCATTTGCGCGAAAATAAAAAACGCGGTCAGCATAAGAAATTTATCCGCGATCGGATCCATAATCTTTCCGAAATTAGAACAGGCCTTCATTCGTTTAGCCAAATATCCGTCTAAAAAATCTGTAAAAGACGCAACGCCAAAGACAATCAACGCCGCTACTTTATAAGAAAAATTTTCTTGATAAATAAGCCCGGCAAAGATAAAGGTTAAAAAAACGCGTAAAAGTGTTAATACATTGGGAATATTCATACAATTTCTCCGGCTAAATCATATTCTAATGCGTCGGTAATTTTAACATCAACAAAATCGCCGGGCTTTAATTTCTTCTTCGAATGGACATAAATAACGCCGTCAACTTCTGGTGCGTCATAGGAACTACGTCCTAAGTAATCATTGTCTTCACTTTCTAACTTTTCATCAATCAAAACTTTTATTATTTTTCCCATATTCTTTTTCTGTAAAACGCCCGAGATCTCTTGTTGAACCCGCATAAGCGCATCATATCGCCTTTTCTTTGTTTCCTCATCTATTTGATAAGGCATACTGAAAGCCTTCGTTCCTTCTTCCTTCGAATACATAAAAACACCCATTTTCTCAAAACGCGTTTCTTTGACAAAATCTACCAGATCTTGGAACATTTCTTCTGTCTCGCCCGGAAACCCAACAATAAAAGTCGTCCGTAATTGTGCCTGCGGGATTTGACGCCTTATTTTTTTAATCAATGCAATGGTTTCTTCTTTGCTTATTCCTCGATTCATTTTTTTTAGAATCGTATCGTTAATATGTTGCAAAGGCACATCAATATATTTACAAATTTTTTCATTTTTTGCGATGCCATCTATAAGCTCGTCGGTAATATGCGCGGGGAACGCGTATAAAAGACGTATCCACCGAATATTTCTGACAATAGCGGTAATTTTTTCTAATAATTTTGCCAAACGCTTTTCTTTATAAATATCCATCCCGTAAGCTGTGATATCCTGCCCGACAATATTGAGTTCCTTAACGCCTTTTTGATCTAAAAATGCCACTTCTTCTAAAATAGATTTTTCATTTCGTGAAATAAAATTTCCTTTAATCGACGGAATAACGCAAAAAGAGCAATGATTATAACAGCTTTCACAAATCTTTAGATAGCTATAATGCGCTGGCATGAGAAAAGGGCTTTGAACGACTCCTTCATTATTTAATGACAAGACACCAATGAGCGCGTCAATTTCTTTGAACTCCTTTAAAAGCTCTTTTTGATAACGTTTGACAAAACATCCGGCGACAATAAGTTTTTTGATCTGGCCTTTTTTCTTAAGCTCCATCAAATCTAAAAGGGCATCTATGGTTTCTTTTTTTGCGTCTTCAACAAAACAACAAGTGTTTAATATCACGTTTCCTCGTGCCTTTTTGTCAAACTCATAAACGCGATAACCTTTATTTTTTAAAAGACTTCCCCAGACTTGCGCATCCACCAAATTACGTGCACAGCCTAAATTGAGAATAAAAACCTTTTTATTGTGGGATGTTTTTTTAAGGAAAGATTCTGTTTTAGAACGGCTCATACCAATTATTTAGTAACAGATAAACCGTTTTTGGTAATAATAACTGTTTTGGCTTGTCGGTCTTCTCGGCCTAAAGAACCAATCAATTTACCATTAATCTCAAATTCTAATTGGCCAATATGACGGCCCGAAATCTCAATCTTTTCTTTCGCTGTCCATGTTTCCACATCGCCTATTTTAAGCTCGCCCTGAAAAACTGTTTCTCCATCAGATTTCACACGTAACCAACCAGCAGATTTCGCGCGCACAACGACAACGACTTTATCTTTTAACGACACAACCGATTCCGTTCCCGCCACTTCAGTTGAAGAAATATCAACGGCTTTAGAGGTTGTCGTAACAGCTTTATCTTTTGAGTCATTTTTAACGTTAACGACTTTTTTTTCCGTAATATTCTTAGATTCTTTTTTTGTATCTTTAACCTGCGTTTTTTCTTCTACCTTCTTTTTTGTAACTATTTGTTCTTTCTTCCTAACGCGGTCTTGACGGCTGAAAGCCAAAACCTTTCCTAAAATCCCAACCGCTACCAAAAC
>JAKQLT010000212.1 GCA_029567025.1 Candidatus Omnitrophota bacterium
AAAGGCGCAGGGCTACGAACACATATTTTAGTAGGCGTAGGATCCTGTTTGATTGTGTTGACTTCCCTATACCTTTTTGATATATACAATAACGTTACAAGAATCGATCCCACGCGCATGATCGCAGGAATTATTACAGGCATTGGTTTTTTATGCGCAGGAACCATTATTCGATCTGGCGAATCCGTCATTGGCCTCACAACCGCGGCAACAGTTTGGATTGTTTCATGCGTTGGTATTTCCGTCGGATGCGGTCATTATTTCGCGGCCATTATGACAACATTAATCGTATTTATTGTCCTGGTAGGGATGCGAACTGTTGATAAACATCTGCATCAAAACAAAAAAAAAGGGTTTGCAGAATAAAAAATTTTAAGGAGGAAATCCTATGGCGCTACGACCAAAACCCAATGTAAAACAACAAGAACGTGAAAATGAAAAAATTATTGAGATTAACGCTAAAATGCAGGGGTCCATGGTCTTTACCGACCCTGTCAATTTAAAAATCAATGGCGAATTTAATGGAACATTAGAAACTCGAGGGACATTAACTATCGGAAACACGGCTTCTGTCGAAGCTAATATCAATGGAGACAGCATTATCGTGGCAGGAAAAGTCAAAGGGGATATTGTCGCTAAAAAAATGCTTGTCCTCATGCCCACAGCGGTTTTACGAGGCAACATTTCTTCTCCGAAGCTTAATATCGTTGAAGGCGCTTTATTTCAAGGAAACTGCCAAATGCCTGAAGAAAATAACCTTTTAGATATTGACGAAGTCTCGAAATATCTCGAGATTGATATCCATGAAATAGAAAAAATGGCGAATTCAGGAGAAATTCCTGGCAAAAAAGAAAATAACACATGGAAATTTGAACGTGCTCAAATTGATCATTGGGCATCCTCACAAGCGAATTAAAAATCCTTATGTCGACATCTCAATTTATTTCTGTCCGTGAGACAGCGCAAATCTTAGGCGTGACCGAAAAAAAAGTGATGGACCTCATTGAAGAAAGAAAACTGCAGGCGTATCGTATCGCCAACAAATTCCTTCGCTTAAAGAAAAGCGAAGTTTTAGCGATTCGTAATACCGGCGATATTGTCAAAGAAAATATTCCGCACCCTTATACCCCGGCGGATCGTATTAAAGATTTCTTTTATTTCAATGATTTCTATCTGTTGTCTGGAATTTTAATTATCATTCTTCTTTATATTATTTTATTTACCTAATCCTAAAGAATTAAATGTCATCGATCATCGCCAAGAAAGGACCTATCCTTCTATGAATTGTCCTAATAAAACAAAAAATTTGGACTTATGTAACTGCTCGTATCCTGGATGTCCCCGTCACGGATTATGTTGTGAATGTCTGCATTATCATAGACAAAAAGGCGCGCTTCCCGCTTGTTATTTTCCAACAGAGGAAGAAAAGGCCTATAACCGCTCTATTGAATATTTCATTGACGTTTATAACAAAAAGAAAAATAGCCCTGACGGCGAGATCAAAAAAACAGTTTCAAAGAAAATTCTGTAGAAATTAAAAAAAACTATGTTATAATTTCGTTTCTTGTGGCGAGGTAGCTCAGCTGGTTAGAGCATGCGGCTCATACCCGCAGTGTCGACGGTTCGAGTCCGTCCCTCGCTACCACTTATTTATCTTTCCATGTCCAAAAAACCAAAAATAATTGTCTGGAATAAAAAAACACAAAAAATAGGTCATTCGAAGTTCCTCAAACCGCGGCGGTCTGAAAAATCACTCGAAGAAAAGGAGAATATCGGCCTCCATCCCAATGACAAATTAATCCTTTTTGCAAAAAGATTTGATGCCGCAATCCGCAACGCGGCTAAAAAAAATTAAAAATGTTCTTTGTTTTTAAGCTTGTTTTCTTACGCGTATCCCATTAAAATATGATTTCGATTAAACCCCTTAACCAACGAACAGGAGAAAAATACTTATGCTAAGCCCCAAAAATCTACTCATCTTTGGAGCTGTTTTATTATTTGTAGGAATTTGTTTGCCTTTTTTTCTTATCGCCAGCCGCGGATTAGGGCAAGCCTCAACCGTAAGCGTCAAGAAAAGAAAAGAAGCCAGAACGCTTAGACAAAACATAACCGACATCCTCTGGAGCAGCATTATTATCTTCATTATTTTACCGCTTATCATATCCACTTTATATCATTTCATTAAACATGTTTTTTGGGGAGCTATGCCTTTTAATGATTTTACAAAAGATTTAGGCGTTTATAGCTATCAACCCGTTATGGCTTTTTATAAAGAAATGTTTGCTCAACTCCAAATGATAATCACGCAACAAAAGACAACACCTCAACCATAGAAAGAACACTATGAAAACTGTTTTAAAAATCTTATGCCTATTTTTTATTTTTACCGCTTCTTCTTGGGGGCAAACGAAGATTGATTTCTTATTAAGTTTAGACAATAAAAAATATGAAAACGTTGTTGTGGATGAAGTTTTAAGCGCGGATATGATTCGCATTATTGTGGATGGGGGAAATGAACGCATAAAACTTATTGGGTTAAAAGCGCCTGCGCCTCCTAAAAGAAAAGCAGTGGAAAGGGACCAAAATGGCTTTATTATTGAAAAAAAGCCATCCCCCGAAACACCTATCGAAGAGCGCGCTTTTTATTATGCCCAGAAACTATTAGATAAAAAAACTGTCCGCCTTGAATTCGACGCTGAATTAAGAGACGACGAGGGGAGGAAGTTAGCGTACGTCTTTTTAACGGACTCCGGCCTTTTGGTAAACGCGGAAATTCTTCGAGAAGGATTTGCCTTTTTGAGTCTAAGTCCATCGAATAATAAATACGCCGAAGAACTCCGACAGGCTTACAAAGAAGCCCGAAAATCCTTACGCGGCCTTCATGGCGAATAACTTTTTATTTTCTCGTTATGACTCTCATTGAACAAGTCGCTCATTATTCTAAAAGTCATGATCTTATCCGCCCCAAAGATATCATCCTTATCGGAGTTTCAGGCGGAGCAGATTCAGTCGCACTTTTATATATTTTATACGCACTTAAATATTCTTTAGGCCTTTCGCTTTATATCGCACATTTTAATCACGCGTTACGCAAAAATTCCTATCAAGACGCTTTATTCGTCAAAAAACTCGCTCAAAAACTTCATCTTCCCTTTTATATGAAAACATGGCAAAGAAAAAAAGCCATTCGGGGGTCAATCGAAGACAATGCACGCCAACAGCGGCAAAAATTCTTAATGACGATCGCAAAAAAAGTAGGGGCACAGAAAATCGCTTTAGCGCATCATAAAGATGACATGGCGGAAACAGTCCTGATGCGTATTTTACGCGGAACCGGATTGCAAGGACTGCAAGGGATTTTACCCAAAAAAGAACTTTATGGATTCACATTTATCCGTCCTTTGCTAAATACCAGCCGTCAAGATATTGAACACTTCCTTAAAAACAATAATCTTATTTTTCGCACAGATCCCACTAATAAAAAAACAGACTTTTTCCGCAATAAAATCCGTCTAAAATTATTACCTCTTTTAAAAAAAACTTATAGTCCTAACATTAAAGAGCTTCTTATAGGGTTAGCAGAAACAGCATCTATTGATTATGATTATCTTCAATCTTGCGCTAAAACCTGTTTTCAAAAAGTCGCCAAAATTTCTTCTTCAAAAAAAGAAATTCGCTTAAATTTAAAAAAGCTTCAAAAGATGCCTGACGCGATTTTGCGAATGGTCATCAGAGAATCTCTTAGTACGCTTAAAAAAGACGGCTATTCTTTAGATTTAAAACATCTTAAAGAAATTCTTGATCTTTATTATCATCGCCCATTAAATGCTATCGTCCATCTGCCGCAAGGGCTCAAAGGATATAAAAAGAAAACGGAATTGATTTTTTCCTATTAAAAATGTATAAAGGATTTAGATATAAATATATTATGATTTTGTCATATTACGAAAAAATAAAAAAGGGAGGCCGCTATTAAACTAAGTATTATCATGCCCGCTTATAATGAAGAACAAACAATCACAAAGATTACCGAAAAATGTCTCTCGCAAAAAATAAATGGCATTGACAGTATTGAAATTTTAATGATTGACGATTGTTCCAAAGATCAAACCTTAACCGTTATGAGGCAATTAGAAAAGAAATATCCTCAAATCAAAGTCCTGAGCCACGAACAAAATCAAGGGAAAGGGGCGGCTATCCGTACAGCGCTTCGTCATATCTCCGGCGACATTTGTCTGATTCAAGACGCGGATCTCGAATATGATCCGGCAGATTATCCTTATTTATTAGAACCTATTGTTCAAGGACGTGCTGATTGTGTTTATGGCTCGCGCTTTGTCGGAACACAGGCAAAACGCGTATTATTTTTTTGGCATTCAGTAGGCAATAAATTTCTAACACTCTTAAGCAATATGCTGACCAACATCAATCTCACGGATATGGAAACATGTTACAAAGCGTTTCGTTCTGACATTCTAAAATCTATCACGATTGAAAGCGATGATTTCCGATTTGAACCCGAAGTCACAATCAAAATCGCCAAAAAACGTTGCCGTATTTTTGAAGTTGGGATTAGTTATTCCGGCCATACTTACGCAGAAGGAAAAAAGATTAACTGGGTCGATGGCATAAAAGCGATTTGGGCCATGTTCCGCTTTAGTCTTTGGGCGTAATTTTTTAAAATCTTTATTTTTCTTTTCCCTAAAATTTATTCTTATAAAAAACTTCTTCAAGAATAAAACTTTGGGTTGAATTAATTAAAACTTCCGCTATAATCTATTCGCTTTGTAAAATAAATTAATATTATTCTTATTATTAGGAGATATGTATGGAAGATGATATGTTCTTAGAACCCTCTGAACCATCCGCCGATCAAGAACAAAAAACGCCTGATAAAAATAATCCTCAAAAAAATAAATCCAAAAATAAAAATAATAATAATTTTTTATGGATTATTCTGGGGTTTCTTCTTCTTATTTTTATTAACCGTAACGACACATTAACGCCGATAAATCCGCCTAAAAAACTTACCTATAGCGAGTTTTATTCGATCCTTTTAAATAATCAAGAAACCCAAGAAATAAAATTATTAGAGCTAACGGAAAGCACCGAACATATTTTAAAAGGAAAATTTAAAGACAATACTGAATTCACATTAAACATTCCGACCAAAGATGAAAAAATTCTTGAAGATATCCGAAAAAATGTGGCTAATTTCTCGGTTGTGCCGGCTCAAACGTTTTGGAGCCAGATGTTTTTTTCCTTCATGCCTATCATGCTTATCTTAGGATTCATTTGGTTTGTTTCGAACCGTGGCGCCCAAATGGGAAATAAAATTTGGTCTTTTGGCAAAGCCCGCACCCAAACACAAAGTAAAGATAATAAAATTACCTTTAAAGATGTTGCAGGCGTCGATGAAGCCAAAGAAGAGCTCCAGGAAGTTATTGAATTTTTAAAAGATCCCAAAAAATTCGAACGATTAGGCGGAAAAATTCCTAAAGGCGTGCTTTTAATCGGTCCACCAGGAACAGGAAAAACATTGTTAGCTAAAGCAGTTGCTGGCGAAGCCGATGTCCCATTTTTTTCTTTAAGTGGTTCGGATTTTGTGGAAATGTTCGTCGGCGTTGGCGCGTCTCGCGTACGCGATCTTTTTGAAAAAGGACGCCGCGCATCCAAAGTTTCGGGCAAAGGCGCTATTATTTTTATCGATGAAATTGATGCGGTAGGCCGCTTACGTTTTACAGGAATCGGCGGAGGCAATGATGAACGCGAACAAACATTAAACGCGCTTCTTGTTGAAATGGACGGCTTTACCACGCAAACAGGACTTATTCTTATTGCGGCTACGAACCGTCCAGACACTCTCGACCCCGCGCTTTTACGCCCAGGACGATTTGATCGTCAAGTGGTTGTTGGCCTTCCAGATATCTTAGGACGCGAAGGAATTCTAACCGTGCATACAAAAAATCTTAAATTAGCGGCAAATGTTGATTTTAAAAAACTCGCGCAACAAACGGTTTATTTTTCCGGCGCGGACTTAGCCAATGTTTGTAATGAAGCCGCTTTATTGGCCGCCCGCATGAATAAAGATGCGATTGAACAAGAAGATTTTTATAAAGCTATTGAGCGTGTTACCATGGGACCAGAAAAAAAGAGCCGCGTTATTTCTAAAAAAGAAAAAGAAATGACCGCGTATCACGAGGCAGGTCATGCGCTTTTATCTTTATTACTCGATGAAGTGGACACCTTTACCAAAGTTTCTATTATTCCCCGCGGAATGGCCGGCGGTTATACTCTTACGCCTCCGACAGAAGATAAGCATTATATGAACAAAAAAGAACTCAAAGGCCAAATGACGGTACTTTTAGGCGGAATGGCTTCTGAAGAACTTCACGTCGGAGATACATCAACCGGGGTTTCCAATGATCTTGAAAAAGTCACCAATATCGCGCGTCATATGGTTTGCGTATTCGGCATGAGCAAAGATTTAGGTCCCATCACCTACGGCAACAGCAATCAATTAAAGTTCTTAGGCCGTGATATGTTGGAACAAAAAGATTTTAGCGATGCCACGGCAAAAAAGATTGATGAGGAAGTCAAAAATCTCGTTGATGAGGCCTACAATAGAGCAAAAAATCTCTTAAAGGAAAATCAGGACAAATTAGAAAAAATTGCGGCACATTTAATGGAAAAAGAAGTTATTGATATCGATGAGGCCAAAATTATTTTAGGCCTTGCAGAAAAACAGCCCGAGTCCATCATTAACGAAAATAACAAAACCGCATCGGCATAAATACTATGTCTACTCATCATCCGCGCCCATGCTATCTCATCAAAACCGGAAACCATGCTCTTACGCTTGGAAAAACGACGCAAATCATGGGAATTTTAAATCTTACGCCGGATTCTTTTAGCGGAGATGGTTGCTTAAAAACTAATAACAAAAACTTTCAACAAACCGCTTTAAAAAAAGCGTATCAATTAATAAAAAACGGCGCGGATATTTTAGATGTTGGAGGAGAATCAACGCGGCCAGGAGCTAAAAAAATATCCCTGATAGAAGAAACCCATCGCGTTATTCCAATTATTAGAATATTAGCCAAGAAAATAAAAATCCCGATTTCTATTGATACCTACAAAACAGAAGTCGCACAACAAGCCCTGGATGCCGGCGCCAGTATTGTGAATACAATTATGGGCACTCATCCCAAAAAAGATTTTTTAAAAATGGTCCGTGGCTACCAAGCGGCGATTGTCTTAATGCATATCAAAGGGACACCGCAAACCATGCAAAAAAATATTTCTTATCATAATTGCGTCAAAGAAATCATTGTTTCTTTAAGGAAATCGATTGAAAAGTGCTTGGAAA
Organism: Candidatus Omnitrophota bacterium; assembly: GCA_029567025.1. Classification (GTDB taxonomy): domain Bacteria; phylum Omnitrophota; class Gorgyraeia; order Zapsychrales; family Zapsychraceae; genus JADFXT01. The sequence goes on from JAKQLT010000212.1 coordinate 7,370, forward strand.
TCGGCATAAAAGAGGATAAAATAATTATTGATCCGGGAATCGGATTTGGAAAAACAGTTTTTCACAATCTTGAAATTCTAAATCGATTAGATCTTTTCCATGTTTTACGTCGGCCGATTCTTATAGGCCCCTCACGGAAATCCTTTATTGGAAAAATTCTTAATAAAGAGGTCTCCCAACGGCTTATGGGAACAACCGCGTCTATCTGCGCTTCTATATTAAAAGGCGCGCACATAATACGCGTTCACGACGTTAAACAAATAAAAGAAGCGGCCATATTAACAGATGCTATTATCAATGAAGGCAAAAATTTATCTATCTTATGATACTTCTTTGGGACATTCTTAAAACAATCCTTGAAATCACAGTTTTATGGTTTACTTATTACCAAATCCTTGTTTTTTTTGAAGGAACTCGGGCTTTCCAAGTTTTTCGTGGATTGGCTTATTTATTGCTGGCTTTTCTCATTTCTGAAATATTAGGATTTACAACGATTAACTGGCTCTTAACACGTTTTTTTGCTATTTCGGTCATTGCCGTTATGATTATTTTTCAACAAGAACTCCGTCAAGGATTAGCGCATTTAGGACAACGCCATCTTTTTTCATTCGGCATCGAAGAGTCAACGCTCCTGGAAGTCATCGAGGAATTAGCTTCGGCGGCCTTTAAATTGTCTAAGAAAAAGATCGGTGGGCTGATTGCTATTGAACGTGAAACAAAATTAAAACCTTATATTGAAAGTGGGATTGCCTTAAACGCGAAAATTTCCGCTGAGCTGATTCAAAGTATTTTTACGCCGCAAAGCCCTTTACATGACGGAGGTATTATTTTACGCAATGATGAAATCATCGCGGCGTCTTGTTTATTTCCTCTTTCGGACAATCCCAATTTCAGCAAAATTATTGGCACGCGCCATCGCGCGGCCTTAGGCATTACCGAACAAACGGACACTATTGTTATTATTATCTCGGAAGAAACGGGAGAAATCTCGGTGGCTTCAGATGGGAGATTTATTCCGATTGTGAATCACGAACGTTTAGTAAAAATTTTAAAAGATATTCTGTCTGTTGAATCAGACAATAAAAAGAAAAAATGATTATGAAAGAATGGTTTAAACACAATCTTGTATTAAAATTAACAGCATTGTTTTTAGCGGTTGTCACTTGGATCTACGTCAATATAGAACTTTTTAAATAATTGTTTTATCTTCAGGAAGATCCAACCCGTAAAACCAATTATTTTCTCAAGAATAAAAAAAATGGTAAAACTTGGAGTGAATATTGATCATATCGCGACTTTACGGCAAGCTCGAAAAGAATTTGAGCCGGACCCGATTCAAGCCGCTTGTTTATGCGTTAACGCTGGAGCGGATAGCATTGTCGCTCATTTGCGTGAAGACCGTCGGCATATCCACGATAAAGACATTTTTCAATTAAAGAAAAAAATCAAAACGCGTTTTAATTTAGAAATGTCAATTGCGGATAAGATTGTCAAAATTGCTTGCCAAGTAAAACCTCATCAAGCAACCCTTGTTCCGGAAAAACGGCAAGAATTAACAACCGAGGGAGGGCTTGATATCCTAAAAAATTTTCATCGCGTTAAGAAAACGGTTAAACGCCTTCAAGATAAAAATATTCTGGTCAGCTTATTTATCGCGGCTGATAAAAAACAAATCAAGAGAGCTAAAGAAACCGGCGCCGAAGCCATTGAAATTCATACAGGTGTCTACGCGAATGCCAAGACAAAACAAGAAAAAACAAAAGAATTAAAAAAAATTACTGCTATGACACAATATGCTCTTACGTTGGGGCTTATCGTCAATGCTGGCCATGGGCTTAAATATCACGATACTATGCCTATTGCGCGAATTCCCGGCATAAATGAATTGAATATCGGGCATTCAATTATTTCCCGCGCTGTCTTTGTCGGCTTACACCAAGCCGTTAAAGAAATGCTCGCCCTTATAAAAAAGTGACCATTATGATTATCGGAACAGGCATAGACATTGTTGAACTTAAACGCATCAAACAAGCGATTGATCGCTGGGGCGACAACTTTTTAAAACATATTTTTCTCGATGAAGAAATCGCTTATGCCAAAGCCAACAAAAATCCTATTCAACATTACGCGGTGCGTTTCGCAGCGAAAGAAGCTGTTTATAAAGCGCTGAAAGACACCACAAAAATCAGATCGGAAGAGCACACG
>JAKQLT010000213.1 GCA_029567025.1 Candidatus Omnitrophota bacterium
TCTTTACTTTCAATATCCTTGAAACAATAAACAGTTTTTTCTTTCGACTGATTGTAAAGGTGGTTTGAATGTAAAATGATGACTAATAGAAGTATAAATGTTTGTTTGCTCATAATGAATGTTTTCAAAATAACGTAATTATTCTTTAAGTTAAAAATTTATGCAAAGGTAGTTTTTTTTCTTTTTGAATAGGAGATGTATTTGCAAATTTCACGCCAAAAAATCAGCTATTTATTTTTTTATTCTTTATCTTAAAACGAAAAATAGTGTTTGTGCGTTAATAAAAATGTTATGAATCATGTGCCGACGTATAAACAAGCGGATAAAAGAGATGTGGTAAAAGCTTTTGTTTTTCCTGTTTCTTTTGTTGTTTTATTGTGGATTATCTATTTTATTGGTCGTCAAATATCCTTTAATTTGGCTTTGTTGGGCTTACAACCGCTTCATTTCAAAGGACTCATAGGGATAGTATGTGCTCCTTTAATTCATTTGGATTTCGATCATATATTCAGCAACAGTACTTCCTTGCTTGTGATAGGCTTCGGTTTGTTTTTTTTATACAAGCAAAAAGCCGTTTTTATTTTTTTCTTTATTTATGTGTTAAGCGGATTGTGGGGATGGTTTTTTGCACGGGGCGGTTATCATATCGGTGCCAGCGGCTTGATTTACGGTATGTTTTTCTTTCTCATTACCTCGGCTTTGTTGAAACGCGAACGCAGCCTCATCGCTTTTTCTTTGATAATAACCTTTCTTTACGGTGCCATAGTGTGGGGTTTTTTCCCCGATTTCTTTCCGGGGAAAAATATCTCATGGGAAATTCATACCACCGGCGCCCTTGCCGGTTTTATTGCCGCTTTTTATTTTAAGCATGAGGGTCCTCAAAAACCCGATCCCTTTTCCGACGAAGAAGAAAACGAAGAAGAGGGGGATGAGGATGACGAAAATGCATATTGGAAATTACCTAATTCAAGCGATAATCCTTAAAGTGATAATTATGAAACGTTTGTTTGTAGCCATTCGAATCCCTTATGATGAAAAGTTTTCAACAGCTTTTCGAACTTTACGTCAGTCATCCAGTAAATTAGATAAGATAAACTGGATAGATTACGAGAATTTGCACATGACATTAAAATTCCTCGGCGATACGGAACCCGATCTTATTCCTTCCCTCGAAAACAGCATAGAGGAATTGACAAATAGCATATCACCCTTTTCTATAACCTTAAACCGTGTCGGAGCCTTCGGAAGTCGTTACCAACCGCGGATTATTTGGGTGGGATCTGATGATATGATTAAGGAAATCAGTTTGCTGCATAAAGGATTGGAAAAACGTATGCGTACCTTTGGCTTTGAACCTTC
>JAKQLT010000227.1 GCA_029567025.1 Candidatus Omnitrophota bacterium
AGAATTAGCTAATACCATTAGTTCTGTGGAAGCTGTTAATAAAACAAAATCAACAGGCGTGAGAAAACTTTTAAAGACGATCACTTTTCAATTAGAGGAGGCTTTAGAAAAAATTGAGAAGCTTGAAAAGTGTATTGAAAAAGCTGATGCGGTCAAGACCAAAGAGGCTATGTTTTCTCTTCGAGAAACCATTGATGTTTTAGAAGGATTGATTCCCGAAGATGTTTGGCCTTTGCCTTCTTACGCTCAAATGCTCTTTATGCTTTAAAATAGCATTGTGTGGCAGCGTTTAGGATTTTTTCTATTCGTTGGTCATCTCTTTAGATGCGATTTTTATGATCTTTTGTGTAAAAAATATTGACATCGAAGGCCCTGAGGCTTTAGGAGATTTCTTAAAGTCTCAGGGTTTCTTCTTAAAAATTGTTGATCTTTCACAAGGCGATGTGTTGCCTCATTCTTTAAGGATGATTGAGGCTGTTATTTGTCTCGGCGGACCTATGAATGTTGATGAAGAGCAAAAACATCCTTTTTTAATAAAAGAAATAGATTTTATTCGTGAAGTTGTGAAATATGAAATTCCTTTTTTAGGTATTTGTTTAGGAGCACAATTATTGGCAAAGGCTTGTGGGGCTAAAATTGTTCGTTCGCCTCAAGAAGAGATTGGTTTTTCAAAAATTTTTCTTACCGAAGACGGATTAAAGGACCCTTTGTTTTATGGCATTGAGAAAGATATTCGGGTTTTTCAATGGCATAGTGATATGTTTGAAATTCCTCAAGGAGCAAAATGGTTGGCACAATCCAGAAAATGTCCGTATCAAGCGTTTCGTATGGGGGCATGTGCCTATGGGTTACAATTTCATATGGAAATATATGAAAAAAATATTGAACAATGGGCAAAGGTTTATTGTGGAAAAGAGGATGAGGCGATGGGTCTAAAGGTACATCGCATGCAACAGGATTATCGTTTGTCTGAAACGATTTTTTCTCAGACAGCGAGGAGGATTTTTTCAAATTTTGTCCATAAGGTAATTGTGCCGATGGAGGTTTAGAGGAGCGTTTCTTATTGCAATGGTTTTAAAAATGCTTTATGATAACCACATCTTTTAAAGACTTATTATCCATTAAAAAATATGATTAAAATAGCTTTAGCCCAAATCAATCCTATTGTGGGCGATTTGTCGGGAAACATGAAAAAAATCGTTCATTATATCAAGCGCGCCCAACAGTCAGAGGCTTGTTTTGTGGCATTTCCAGAATTGGCGCTTTGTGGTTATCCGCCGGAAGATCTTCTTTATAAGGAACATTTTGTTAAGGATAATATGCGTGCTCTTTATAAGATTGCTCGAGAAATCAAAGAAATAACCGCGGTCATTGGCTTTGTAGATATGGATAAAAAGAAAAATTTGTATAATGCGGCCGCCATTATCTCTCATGGAAAAATAAAAGAAGTTTATCATAAACACAAACTTCCTAATTATGGTGTTTTTGACGAGAAAAGATATTTTGTAGAAGGCAAACAACATAAAATTTTTTATATGGGCAATGTTCCTTTCGGCGTGACAATTTGCGAAGACATTTGGCATGATAAGGGGCCTTATTGGCAAGAGGTTCGAGAAGGAGCAAAGATTATTATTAATATCTCGAGCTCTCCGTATGATATTGATAAGCTTCAAGATCGTGAAAGGATTGTGAAAAAACGCGCGCGAGAAACAAAAACGCCTATCTGTTATTTAAATCTTGTCGGTGGGCAAGATGAACTCGTTTTTGATGGAAGTAGTTTTGTGGTTGATGAAAAAGGAAAAATTACCGCGCGCGCTAAAGAATTTGAAGAAGATCTTCTTATTGTTGAATTTCCTTTGAGAAAAAAGAAATCGGCTTTTGTTTCTTTAAGTCCTTTGGCGAGAGTTTATCAGGCGCTTGTATTGGGAGCCAGGGATTATGTGAGAAAAAATGGTTTTAAAAAAGTTGTTATTGGATTAAGCGGTGGCATTGATTCAGCTCTTGTAGCGGCAATAGCCGTTGATGCTATTGGAAAAGAGAATGTGGTAGGCGTTAGTATGCCATCACGTTTTTCTTCGTCGGAAACTCAAACAGATGCCAAGCAATTAGCTCAAAATTTAGGGATTAGCTTTAAAGAGATTTCCATTGAGACAATTTTTAAGGCATACTTAGAAACTTTTTCTAAAGAATTTAAAGACTGTCCATTGGATATTACGGAAGAAAATATTCAAGCGCGGATTCGCGGGAATATTTTAATGGCGCTTTCTAATAAATTTGGCTGGTTGGTTTTAACAACAGGGAATAAAAGCGAAGTTGCGGTTGGTTATTGCACGCTTTATGGGGATATGTCCGGTGGATTCGCTGTTATTAAAGATGTGCCTAAAACAAAAGTTTACGAATTGGCGAAATATTATAATAATAAGGAAAGCCGCGCTATTATTCCGTCGGATATTTTTAAACGCGCGCCAAGTGCGGAATTACGGATGAATCAAAAAGACCAGGATTCTTTGCCTTGTTATGATGTCTTAGATGGTTTATTAGCCGATTATGTCGAAAAACATGCTTCGTATGCCACTATGAGTAGATCTCAAAATAAAGATGTTGTTAAGAAAGTGATTAAGCTGGTCGATAAGAGTGAGTATAAACGTCGTCAATCTCCACCGGGCATTAAAATTTCTTCGTTAGCATTTGGTAAAGATTGGCGTCTGCCCATTACTAATCAATATAAAGAGTTTTGATTGTTTAAGAGTTTAATATTTATATGAAGAAAAATTCTTTTTTATTATTTTTAATTCGGAAAAATCCTATTCATATTCTTGTCGGCGTTTATTGCGGTATTACTGTTTTAGGTTTTTTATTATTATCGTTTCCTTTTTTGCAAAAAGTTTATACATCCGGATTAGATAATTTATTTATCGCCACTTCCGCTATCTCAACGACAGGATTGGTAACGGTCAGCGTGGCTGATAATTATAAGTTTTTCGGACAACTTATTATTATTCTTTTAATCCAGATCGGCGGTTTACATTATATGGCCTTTGGATCTATCATTGCGCTTATTCGGCATAAGAAAATGTCTAAGTTGCAAGAAACGTTAGTGAGAAATGATTTTGGGCTCCCAGATGATTTTAATGTTTATGATTTTCTTCGTTCGGTTCTTATTTTTTCTTTGGTTGTTGAATTGATTGGAGCAAGTTTTTTGTATTTTGTTTTTTTAAGGCATGGCGTCAGTCAGCCTCTTTGGAATGCCATATTTCATAGTGTTTCGGCTTTTTGTACGGCGGGATTTAGCTTATTTAATGAAAGTTTTGAACATTTTGCTTCGGATCCTTTATTGAATATTGTTATTATTATTTTGAGTTTTTTAGGTGCTGTTGGCTTTATTGTTGTCTCCGATTATTGGCAAATGGCCACCGGCAAGAAAAAAACCATTACATTTACGACAAAAATTATTTTAGTTACAACTTTTGTGGTTATTGCAACAGGGGCTATTTTGATTTTTTTGACAAATGTTTTTCCTTCCGGAATTGCTTTATTTTCTAAGATGATTATGTCCGTTTTTCAGTCTATGACGGCCTTGACGACTGTGGGATTTAATACTGTTTCCATAGCGCAGATGTCGCATAGTTGTTTATTTCTTTTAACTATTTTTATGTTTATTGGAGCGTCTCCTGCTGGAACAGGTGGCGGGGTTAAATCTACGACCATTGTTGCTGTTTTTGCACAAATGATAAGCACTTTGCGAGGTAAAATCAATGTGACGTTTTTAGGGCATCAAATTCCTCAATATCGTTTACGTTTGGCCAGCGCGAGTTTTAGTTTTTATATTATAATTCTTTCTTTGGGAATTTATTTCTTAAGCATATTTGATGGCCATTCTATTTTTGAGCTTATTTTTGAAGCGACATCGGCTTTAGGAACAGTTGGTTTGAGTATGGGCATTACAAGTGCTTTAACCGATGTAGGAAAAATTATTATTATTTTTTTGATGATGCTTGGGCGTATAGGGCCTTTAACTATTGGGTTGTTATTATTTCAGAAAAAAGAAGGAATTGATGATTTAGGTTGGTATGAAGATGTCATCATTTGATCTTTTCATAGTTAGGGGCCGTTCATATGAAAATTTTATTGTAAAATATCAAAGAATAAGTAAAATCATTAAGTTTTAAATAATATTAATATATCTATTAATTTTTTATATCCCCTTATGGAACATTATTCCCAACATAAAAAACAAGGCCTGTATGATCCAGCGTTTGAACATGACAGCTGCGGAGTCGGATTTATCGCGCATTTGCATGGTAAAAAATCCCATCATATTGTTCAGAGCGGGCTTGAGATTTTAGAAAATTTGACCCATCGTGGAGCCACGGGCTCTGATCCCAAAACAGGCGATGGGGCTGGCATTCTCATTCAGATTCCGGATCAATTTTTAAGAAAACAATGCGAGAAAATTGATATCGCGTTGCCACAACAAGGCGATTATGCCGTCGGAAATATATTTCTTCCTCCCAGTTTAGGTCATCGTAATACAGCTCAAAAATGGATTGAACGGACCATTCGTGAAGAAGGCCAAGTTTTTCTTGGATGGCGAGATATTCCCCATGACAGTGAAAAGATTGGGAGAATTGCTCAATCCATTGAGCCAAATATTAAACAAATTTTCATTGCTCGAGGAAAGAATACTTTACCAGAAGACTTTGAGCGAAAACTTTTTGTAATTCGAAAAATTGTTGATCATGAGATAAGGAATTCTTATTTAGGACAAAGGAGCTATTATTACTGCTGTAGTTTAAGCAGTAAAATTCTTATTTATAAAGGACAGCTGATGTCCGAACAGTTGAAACAGTATTATTTGGATTTAAGCGATAGCGATATGGTGTCTGCGTTAGCCATGGTACATTCTCGTTATAGTACGAATACTTTTCCGACGTGGTCTTTGGCTCAGCCGTTTCGTATGATTGCGCATAATGGAGAAATCAATACCTTGCGTGGGAATGTCAATTGGATGAAAGCGCGTGAATATCAATTTATCTCAAAAGCGTTCGGGGATGATATTAAAAAAATATTGCCGATTATCGAAGAAGATAAAAGCGATTCAGCTATTTTTGATAATGTTTTTGAACTTTTGTGTTTAGCAGGACGTCCTTTAGAGCACGTGATTATGATGATGATTCCTGAAGCATGGGAATCCCATGAATCAATGTCGTCAGAGAAAAAGGCCTTTTATGAATATCACGCATCTTTGATGGAGCCGTGGGATGGACCGGCATCGCTTACATTTACAGACGGAAAAAGTATCGGCGCGGTATTAGATCGCAATGGATTACGCCCTTCACGATATATGGTTACTAAAGATAATTTTGTGATTATGGCGTCTGAAACAGGCGTTTTAAATATTGCCCCCGAAAATGTTCTTTATAAAGGACGCTTACAGCCAGGAAAAATATTTCTTGTTGATACCATGCAAGGGCGGATTATCGGCGATGAAGAGTTAAAAGATAAGCAGATCGCTTCGTGCCCTTATGATGAATGGATTAAAAAAAATATTATTGATATTAAGGACTTACCGCATCCTTCTAATATTTATGGATTAAATGAATCAACTCTTTTTGAGCGTCAAAGGATGTTTGGTTATACATTAGAAGATCTCAAGTTTGTTTTTTATCCTATGTGCGTGGAAGCTAAAGAAGCTATTGGCTCAATGGGAAACGATACGCCGTTAGCCGTTTTATCCCAGAAGCCTCAGCTTTTATATCATTATTTTAAACAGCTTTTTGCGCAGGTAACAAATCCTCCGATTGATTCTATTCGAGAAGAAATTATCATGGCCGAGAATGTTTATTTAGGCGCTGAAGGAAATCTCTTAGAGGAAACAGAAACGCATTGTCGTCGTTTAAGACTTTCTCGTCCTATTTTGACTAATGAAGATCTTGAAAAAATTCGTGAGATCAATCAGCAGGGCTTAAGATCGGCAACATTGTCTTGTGTTTTTAAGCTGGCAGATGGAGCGCAAGGGTTAGAAAGATCATTAGAAAAGATTTTTGAGAGAGCTGATAAATTTATTAAAGAAGGCATAACTATTCTTATTCTTTCTGATCGGGATGCCAATAAAAATAATGTGCCGGTGCCGATGCTTTTGGCGTGTTCGGGCCTGCATCATTATCTTATTCGGCGAGGGATAAGAACAAAGGTGAGTCTTGTTGTTGAAACAGGCGAAGCGCGTGAAATGCATCATTTCGCCACATTGATTGGTTATGGGGCAAATGCTATTAATCCTTATTTAGCGTTTGAAACCATTGAGCATGAAATTCATAAAGGGAATTTTGCAGAAGATATAACGTTTAAACAGGCACAGAAAAATTTCTTGAAATCCGTGCGGGAAGGCCTTTTAAAAATTATTTCGAAGATGGGGATTTCAACAATTCGGTCTTATTGCGGAGCACAAATTTTTGAAGCGGTGGGATTGGGTGAGGCCTTTATTGAAAAATATTTTACAGCGACGCCATCTCGGATTGGAGGAATTGGCATTGAAACTATTGGACAAGAATGCCTTAAAAGGCATCAAGACGCTTTTGGTAATAATAATGATCATAACGCCATGCTTAATATGGGCGGTAATTATCAATGGCGTAAAAATGGTGAACATCATCAATTAAATCCTGATATTATTGCCACGCTTCAACATGCGGTTCAGTCTCGCGATTATGATCTTTATAAAAAATTTGCTAAAAATTGTAATGCCCAAGAAACAAATTTAGCTACAATCCGAGGGCTTTTGAAATTTAAAAAAAGAAAACCTATTGCTTTAGATGAAGTTGAGCCGGCGTCAGAGATCGTTAAAAGATTTGCTACGGGCGCTATGAGTTTCGGATCGATTTCAAAAGAAGCGCATGAAACTTTAGCTTTGGCTATGAATCAGCTCGGAGGATTTTCTAATACGGGCGAGGGAGGAGAAAGGCCCGATCGATTTAAAGATTTAAGGCGTAGTAAAATTAAACAAGTGGCTCAAGGGCGCTTCGGCGTTACAATAGAATATTTAGTCAATGCGGATCAGTTACAAATTAAAATGGCGCAAGGCGCGAAGCCCGGTGAAGGCGGGCATCTTCCCGGACATAAGGTGAGTAAAGAAATTGCCCAAACGCGTCATACAACGCCTGGCGTGGGACTGATTTCTCCGCCGCCTCATCATGATATTTATTCCATTGAAGATTTGGCTCAGCTTATTCACGATCTTAAAAATGCTAATCCGCAAGCGGATATCAGCGTTAAGCTTGTTTCCGAAATGGGTGTAGGAACAATTGCGGCCGGGGTATCTAAAGGAAAAGCCGATCATCTTTTGGTCAGCGGCTATGAAGGCGGAACGGGCGCTTCACCATTAACGTCGATTAAAAATGCTGGATTGCCTATGGAATTAGGGATTGCCGAGGCGCAACAAGTTTTAGTTATTAATGATTTGCGTGGACGTATTCGTGTGCAGACAGACGGGCAATTAAAAACGGGACGTGATGTGGTTATAGCAGGAATGTTAGGCGCGGATGAATTTGGTTTTGCGACGATTGCACTCGTGACTTTAGGATGTGTCATGTTGCGCAAATGCCATCTCAACGCGTGTTCCGTCGGAATTGCGACACAAGATCCTGAATTAAGAAAAAATTTTAAAGGAAAACCAGAATATGTCGTTAATTATTTCACGTTTGTCGCCAATGAAGTCAGAGAAATTATGGCGGAATTAGGTATTCGTAAATTTGAAGATTTAATCGGGCGTGTGGATTTATTGGAAACACAAGAAACCATTGATCATTGGAAAGCGAAGGGCTTGGATTTAACACATGTCCTTCATCGTTCGGATGTGCCAGAACATATTGCTATTCATCATTGCGGCAAACAAGAACATGGGCTTGAAAAAGTCTTAGATAATCAATTGATAGCGCAATGTCGAGGATCTATTGAAAACAAAAAACCTATAAAAATAGAAAGCCCTATTCGTAATATTAATCGTACCGTTGGAACTATGTTAAGTTATGAAGTCGCGAAGCGTTATGGGTTGTGCGGATTACCCGATGATACGATTCATCTTAAATTTTTGGGCTCTGCTGGACAAAGTTTTGGCGCATTTTTGGCCCATGGGATTACGTTGGAGCTTGAAGGGGACGCGAATGATTACGTCGGAAAAGGTTTATCAGGTGGAAGAATCATTGTTTATCCGTCGTTAAAGGCCACGTTTGTGCCGGAAGAGAATATTTTGGTAGGCAATGTGGTTTTATATGGCGCGATTAAAGGAGAAGCATTTTTCCGGGGTATTGCAGGCGAACGTTTTTGCGTACGTAATAGCGGTGTTGTTGCGGTTGTCGAAGGCGTAGGAGATCATGGATGTGAATATATGACGGGAGGACGAGTCGTTGTTCTAGGCCGAACAGGACGCAATTTTGCGGCAGGAATGAGCGGAGGCCTGGCTTATGTGTGGGATAAAGACGGAGATTTTAAATCGAAATGTAATCATGAAATGATCGAGCTTTATGCTGTGGAAGAAGAAAAAGATGTTTTGGAACTCAAAGAGCTAATTCAAAAACATTTTGATTATACAAAAAGTGTTTTAGCAAAAAAGGTTTTAGAAAATTGGAATGCGATTTTGCCGCAATTTATTAAAGTTTTCCCGATCGATTATAAAAAAGTTTTAGAAGAAGAACGTTTAAAGGAAAAGATAGTTAAAGTTTCACCTGTAGAAAATCTTAATAGCGGTTGTTTTGAGGAATAAGAATTATGGGAGAAGTAAAAGGATTTTTAAAATATCAACGGGCGCTTCCTGAAGATCAGACGGTTTTAGAGCGTTTGAAACATTGGAATGAATTTCATTTGCCGATGCCTGAAGAAGCGCTGTCGCAACAAGGCGCGCGATGTATGGATTGCGGCGTGCCGTTTTGTCATTGGGGTTGTCCGATCGGTAATATTATTCCGGATTTTAATGAACTTGTTTATCGTGGAAAATGGAAAGAGGCGTTAGAGCGTTTGTGGAAAACAAATAATTTCCCAGAATTTACAGGTCGCGTGTGTCCTGCGCCGTGTGAGAATTCTTGCGTGCTGGGGATCAATAATCCCGCTGTCACAATTAAGAATATTGAATACGCTATTATTGAAAAAGCTTATGCTGAAGGATGGGTTATGCCTCGTCCACCTAAAAAAAGAACAGGGAGAAAAGTTGCTGTGATTGGTTCTGGTCCATCGGGATTGGCGTGCGCGGATGAATTAAATCAAAAAGGCCATACGGTTACTGTTTATGAAAAAAATGATATGTTAGGAGGATTATTGACGTTAGGCATCCCGACTTTTAAATTAGATAAATTAATTGTCGAGCGTCGATTAAATAGAATGGATCAAGAAGGCGTAAAATTTAAAACAAAAGCGCATGTGGGTGTGAATATTTCAGCGGAAGAATTAAGAAATAAATATGATGCGGTTGTTTTGTGCGGCGGAGCGGAAAATCCACGCGATCTCAATGTTTCTGGACGAGAACTTAAAGGAATTTATTTGGCTATGGAATATTTGACTCAACAAACACGTGTCAATTTAGGGAAAAAGGTTTCTTTAAAAGATAGAATTGATGCCAAAGGAAAAGATGTTATAGTGTTAGGCGGCGGTGATACAGGGTCTGATTGTGTGGGAACTGCTAATCGTCAAGGAGCAAAATCTGTTAGACAACTCGAACTTCTTCCACAGCCTCCTTTAGAACGAGCTTTTGATAATCCATGGCCACAATGGGCAACGATTTATCGCAAATCTACCTCTCATGAAGAAGGCGTTATTCAGGATTTTTCTGTTTTGACAAAATCTTTTAGCGGCGAAAAAGGTCATGTTAAGCATCTTCACGGTGTGCGTTTAGATTTTGGAGAAAAAAATCCTCAAACAGGCCAACGCTCATTTAAAGAAATTGCAGGATCCGAGTTTACGCTGAATTGTGATCTTGTTTTATTAGCGATGGGATTTTTAGGCCCGGCCAAGCAAGGATTATTAGAAGAGTTAAAGATTGCATTAGATGCGCGTGGAAATGTTCAAACGGATGATAATAAAATGACAAATATTCCTGGAGTTTTCGCGGCCGGTGATATGCGTCGGGGTCAGTCGTTAGTTGTTTGGGCAATTCAGGAAGGGCGTTCAGTCGCTGAATCCGTAAATGATTATTTAATTAAATCGCAGTATTAATTTTGTAAAGGTAAAGGAGGACAAATGAAAAAGTTTTTTATTGGTGTTATTTTAGTTTTTTTTATTGTTGGTTGCGGTAAAAAAGAACCGATGGCTAAGATCAATTATATTGAAGAAGGGTTAAAATATCTTGCCCAGCAAGATTTAGGAAATGCGTTAAAAAGCTTTGATTTAGCTATTCAGAAAAATCCTAAAAATGTGGAAACATATTTGATGGTGGCTGAAATTTATTTCAAATTAAAAAATTATGCAGGTGCTGAAGCTTTGGGTTTGAAAGCTTTACAATTAGACCCTGAAAATGGCGACGTGTATTATTTATTAGCTATGGCCAGAGGCGCGCAAGGAAATGAAAAAGAAGCTTTTGAATTATTGAAGAGCAGTCTTCAAGCATTTTCTCAAAGACAACAGCAAGAAAAAGCTGAGATGGTTGTAGGATTATTACAAAGAATGGTTGGGGCTCCCGGAGCTTCGCAGGCTGATGTAAAATAAAATAGATGATTTGAGAGTTGAGAAGAAAATAAGGTTCTTTTTTTATTCTTTTCTTTATTATTAAATTCGAGATACCTGATGAACAAAGCAATTCTTTACTTAGAAGATGGCGTTAATTTTCTAGGAGGTTCTCTCTCTGTTGTCGGTGAGGCATCCGGTGAGGTTATTTTCAATACATCTATGACAGGTTATCAGGAAATATTGACCGACCCTTCGTATGCCGGGCAGATTGTGGTGATGACTTACCCTTTAATAGGCAATTACGGCATTAATCCTGAAGATGTTGAATCCCATAAAGTCCATGTGAAAGGTTTTGTTGTTAAAGAATTTTGCCGTCATCATTCTAATTTTCGTGCGACGGAAAGTCTTATTGATTATTTAAATAAGAATAAAATTTTAGCCATAGAAGGCGTTGACACTCGCGCTTTGACGCGTCATTTACGTGAACGTGGCGCCATGAAAGCTATTATATCGACAAAAGATTTTGATTTAAAAATTTTAGCTAACAAGATAGCAAGCGTTCCCTCGATGGAGGGAAGCGATTGGGTTAAAGAGGTGACTACAAAAAAGAAATATGTTTGGCCTAAAAAAGAAAAAGACCCTCAAGTTATTTATAAAGTCGCGGCTATTGATTGCGGGATTAAATTTAATATTTTATGTATTTTAACGCGATTAGGTTGCGACGTTCATGTTTTTCCCGCGCAAACAACTTTTGAGGAAATTATGGCTATTAAGCCCGACGGATTATTTGTTTCTAATGGGCCGGGCGATCCTGCGGCGATTACCTATGTAATAGAGAATCTTAAAAAGTTTTTTGGGGTTATTCCTATTTTCGGAATTTGTTTAGGCCATCAGATGTTAGGACTTGCTTTAGGCGGTAAGACGTATAAATTAAAATTTGGACATCATGGTGCGAATCATCCGGTTAAAGATTTGTTAAATCATCGTATAGGCATTACATCACAGAATCATGGTTTTTGCGTTGATATTCAAAGTTTGAATTCAGATGAAGTTGAAATTGTTAATATGAATTTGAATGATAAAACAATGGAAGGGCTACGGCATAAACAATATCCTATTGTTTCATTTCAGCATCATCCCGAAGCGTCTCCAGGACCACAGGACGCGCAATATTTGTTTAATTATTTTATTGAAATGATGAAAAAATATAAAAAAAATGCCACGACGTAACGATATTAAAAAAATACTTCTTCTGGGCTCGGGGCCGATTGTGATTGGTCAGGCGTGCGAATTTGATTATTCTGGGACGCAGGCCTGTAAAGCCCTGAAGGAAGAAGGTTATGAAGTTATTTTAGCTAATTCTAATCCTGCGACTATTATGACGGATCCTGAGCTCGCGGATAAAACTTATATCGAACCGTTAACGCCGGAGTTTATAGAATATATTATTGAAAAAGAGCGACCGTGCGCTATTTTGCCGACGTTAGGCGGGCAAACAGCTCTTAATTTAGCGATGAAACTTTATGAAAATGGCGTTTTAGAGAAATATAGCGTTAAGATGCTCGGCGCTAATTATGAAGTTATTAAAAAAGCGGAAGATAGAAAATGTTTTAAAGAGGCTATTTTAAAAGTTGGTTTAGAAGTGCCTAAAAGTCGTTTTGCTTATAATATGCAAGAAGCGTGGGATGCTGTTAAAGAGATCGGTTATCCAGCGGTTATTCGTCCGAGTTATACTTTAGGCGGTACCGGCGGCGGCATTGCGCATGATAAAGAAGAGTTTGAGCGTATCGCGTCTTTAGGGATTGAAAGCAGTATGGTCAATGAAATTATCGTTGAAGAATCTATTGTTGGATGGAAAGAATATGAGCTTGAGGTTATGCGCGACGGCAAAGATAATGTGGTTATTGTTTGTTCGATTGAGAATTTAGATCCAATGGGTGTTCATACGGGCGATAGTATAACTGTTGCGCCCGCACAAACATTAACGGATGAAGAATATCAAAAGATGCGTAATGCGTCTTTAGCGATTATTCGTGAAATTGGCGTTGAAACAGGAGGATCGAATATTCAGTTTGCGGTTAATCCACAAGATGGACGGATGATCGTTATTGAGATGAATCCGCGCGTTTCGCGTAGCTCTGCGTTGGCGAGTAAAGCCACAGGATTTCCCATTGCTAAATTTGCCGCGAAATTGGCCGTCGGATATTCTCTTGATGAAATTCAAAATGATATTACCAAAGAAACACCCGCTTCTTTTGAACCCACGATTGATTATTGTGTGGTTAAAGCCCCGCGTTTTACTTTTGAGAAATTTCCAGAAGCCAAAGATATTTTAGGTGTTCAGATGAAATCCGTTGGCGAGACAATGGCCATAGGCCGCACATTTAAAGAAGCTATGCAAAAAGCTCTTCGGGGCCTTGAGATCGGACATACCGGTTTTGATAATAAAATAAATTATTTAGAAATTCCTGATGAGAAAATAGAGCTTCGTTTAAAAGAACCTAACGCGTCGCGCATTTTTTATATTAAATATGCTTTGCAAAAAGGATGGACCATGGAGAAGATTTTTGATTTAACGAAAATTGATCCGTGGTTTTTGTATCAATTAAAACAAGTTTTTGATTTTGAAAAAGAACTTTCTTTTTATTGTAAAGACCATAAAACGCTCTCTCGAGATTTATTGAGAAGAGCCAAAGAGTATGGTTTTAGCGATCCGCAATTAGCCAAAATAATGAATGTTTCGGAGATTGAGATAAGAAATTTGCGTAAAGAATATGGGATTATGGCTACGTTTAAATTGGTCGATACCTGCGCGGCGGAGTTTGAGGCGTATACGCCGTATTTTTACTCGACGTATGAAACAGAAGATGAGGCGATTATTCAAATAGAAAAGATGCGTCGAAAATCCGGTAAAAATAAAAAACGTATTATGATTTTAGGTGGGGGGCCTAATCGTATTGGGCAAGGTATTGAATTTGATTATTG
>JAKQLT010000233.1 GCA_029567025.1 Candidatus Omnitrophota bacterium
TCCTTGCTTTCACTAACTAAGCGGCGAAAACTATCCAACTCTTCATGATAGCCATCTTTAATAACCCCGCCATCCTTAACAACAAACGGTGCATCAATGGCAATACTTTGATCAAGTAAATGATATAAATCGAAAAAAACATCTAAATGCGCACTTAAATTAAAATAATGTTGGATTTTCAGTTTTTGAATTAAGGCTTGAATATTCGGAACAACACCCAAGGACTTATGCAGTTGTAACAAATCTTTCGGATTAGCACTATCATAAGATATTTTCCCAACAATTCGTTCTAAATCATAAACGCTTTCCAAATGAGAACGAAGTTCATTAGCAAGAAGAAATTCTTGTTGGCATTTTTCGACAATCCCATAACGTTTTTCGATTTTTTCACGATCAATCAAGGGGAAAATAAGGGATTTTTTTAAAAAACGACTTCCCATCGCCGTCACACAACGATCTAAAACATTAACCAAAGAGTTCTTCTTGTTTTGAAAACGCAAGGTTTCTAAAATTTCCAAATTACGACGAGAAGCAAAATCAATTTTCATAAAGCCACTGGCATCGTACTTCACCACTTTTTGCATATGAATTAAATGGCGTTTTTGGGTACGAACAATATAATTTAACAGCCTTAAAAAAGCTTTTTCTTCGCCTTTATCCAATTCTTCCGTTAAAGCTTTTAAATAATTAATAGGAGAAGTATTATCTTCCTTGGAAATGGTAAGCGGATGGAAAGTATTGATTTGTTCAAGCAAATGAGTGGGAAAATCATTGCCAATGACAATTTCCCGCGTTTTTAATTTTAAAATCTCGGTTATTAAAAGATCTTCATTTAAGGGAAGATTGGTTAAAAAATTCTCACCAGTTCCTAAATCGGAATAACAAAGTAAATAACGCTCTTTTTCCACATCTACCGAGGTTAAATAATTATTTTCTTTCGCATCAACCAAACTGCCTTCCGTGGTTGTTCCCGGAGTAATAATCCGCACCACATCGCGGGTTACAATCCCTTTTGCTAAAGCTGGATCTTCCATTTGTTCCACAATCGCCACTTTAAAACCTTTTTCCGTTAAACGATCCAAATATGAATTAACGGCATGGTAAGGAACACCACACATCGGCACTCGTTCAGGAGCACCTGCATCTCGACCGGTTAAAACAATTTCTAAAACTTTCGAGGCGACAATAGCATCATTAAAGAACATTTCATAGAAATCACCCAAACGGAAAAACACTAGTGTATCTGGGTATTGCTC
>JAKQLT010000235.1 GCA_029567025.1 Candidatus Omnitrophota bacterium
GAATAATAATATAATAAAGTATTATGTGCCAATGAGTTACATCATCTATCTTATAATACGCATAAGGCAGTTTATTAAATAAAAATATTAGTCCTACTAATAAATTAAGGCATATTTTTAAAGACAGCGCAAAAAATACAGCAACCGGAGAAAAAACAAAAGAAAAAAAGATTAAGCCGAAACCTAAAGCAACTAATACAGAGGATAAAGGAATAATAAAGAAATTTGCTATTATTGTCACAGGCGTAATGATATTAAAATAATAAAGAATAATCCCTATCGACCCTATCCAAACAGCCAAAGATGTCGCGAATGAATAATGCAAAAAATTCTCTTTAAAAGGAAAAATCTTAAGGACCACTTTTTTTGTTTCAGGGACAAAAAGAATAATCGACAAAATACAAATAAAAGACAGCTGAAATCCAATATCAAAAAGATTTAAAGGATTGGATAGCAGTAGCAAGAAAGCGGAAAACGCTAATGTATTAAGTGGATCGCTTTCACGATCCAGAATAAAACTGAATAAAAACACAACAAAAATAATCGTCGCACGAACGACTGACGGCCTTAATCCTGTTAAGACCGCATAAGCGATAAGTAAAATCGCGGCTAAGCCAAAATAACATTTACGGGGTAGCGATAAAATCTTTAAAAAAATCAAAAATAGTCCCGCGACAATTCCGACGTGAAGCCCGCTAATGGCTAAAATATGCGCGGTTCCCGTTTGAGAAAATAAATTATTAATATGCTTTGGAATATCCGCGCGCTCGCCTAAAATCATAGCCCGCATAATCGCAGATTCATTTTGAGTTAAATAGCGCTGAAAAATATCTCTTAATTTCTTTCGCCACTTATAAAACCATAACCTAACCGCATGGCCTTTCCCCTCATTTAATATTTCAACATTTCCATTTTTCTTAACGCTAAAAATTAAATGAATGCCGCGCTGGCTTAAATAATCTTTATAAGAAAAATTCTTTTCGTCGGAGAAATGACACGGAAAATGGAGTTTTCCTTCCAAAAAAAGCTCATCCCCATAATGAAAATCAACAATGCGAAAAAGCTGCACAAGGAGTTTTCCGTTTACTTTTTTCCAACCATATTTTGTTTTCATCCCATAAACTTGAAACGTGAAATCGGTCTTTTTCCGATTAAAAAATTCTCTCTGACGAATATCCGAAACAATAATGCCCTTAATACAAACCGGCGTTTTACGATAAAACCGTGAAGCGAAAACAATATTATTTTCAGGCAAAAATGTCTGGGTTTGAGATAAAAAAATTCCTAATCCTAAAAAAATGCCGTGAAGAAAAAAAGCGACTACTAACGCTCTCTTATAAAAAAGAATACTGCCAGACAACAATACAAAAATAATTAAAGCAACAAGAGAAAAATTAATTTTAAAAAATTTATTCAAAAGAATTCCTATGATAAGACTTATAACAATGCCGACAAATGGACGATGCGCGCGTTTTATCATATCCCCTTTCTTGAGCCGTCAACGAACCGCTTAAATTCTTTGACGAAAATATATTTTGAAAAAATGGCATAATTTTTATCTCGAATACCTTTAACATTCTTCAATTGTTCAATCGACGTAAACGCCCCGTTTTTCTCGCGAAAATCAATAATATTTTTCGCTGTCATTTTTCCTATATACGGAATAGCTTCAAGTTCCTCAGCGGTTGCGGTATTGACATCAATTTTTTCATACGCAAAATCACTGTCCGCGAAATTAACCAAATCTTTAATGTGAGGATATTTTTGAAAAGCATATTTTGTCATGGCGCCGAAAAATAAAACAAACGCCAAGGCAAGCACAACCATGCGTTCTTGTTGAGTTAAATAAAACATAAAAAATAATACGGGGAAAAATCGAAAAGAAATACTTACGGAGGGATTTGATGTTTACAAAAAAATTTAAACTACTATATTAACTAATTTCCCGGGAAGATAAATAAATTTCTTAACCGGTTTATCTAAAATCCATTTCTGAATACCTTCATCGCTAAGGGCTATTTTCTTTATTTCTTCTTCGCTGATATCAACCGCTACAGAAAATTTTCCGCGCAATTTACCATTGACCTGAACGACCACTTCAGCCATATCTTTTTTCAAATAAACTTCATTATACGTCGGCCAAGCGGCCTTAACGATCGTTTCTTCCTTGCTGCCGATTTTATGCCACAATTCCTCGCAAATATGCGGCGTAAACGGCGACAACAATAAAATAACCGCGCGCATCGTAAAATTAAAAAGAGACTGTTTCACAACATTATTTTTATCAAATTTATATTTATCGACGCTATTGATAAGAATCATCAAACTGCTTATGGCCGTATTAAACTTATAAGAAGAAATATCTTCCGTGATTTTTTTAATCGCACTATGGCACTCGCGTTGTAAATTTTTATCATCTTCGTCAAATTCTTGAAAAGCAATATTTTCATTAACGACTTTATATTGTTTTTCAATCAAATTCCAAATACGGTTTAAAAATTTCCACGCGCCATCTACAGCGCCGTCATTCCATTCGAGCTGATCTTCCGGCGGCGCCGCAAATAAAATGCACAATCGCAACGCATCGGCACCATAATTTTTAATAACCTCATCCGGATCAACCGTATTTCCTCGCGATTTAGACATCACCTCGCCGTCTTTTAAAACCATGCCTTGCGTTAATAAACGGACAAACGGCTCATCAAAAGTCACAAACCCCAAATCTTTGAAAAATTTCGTAAAAAACCGCGAATAAAGTAAATGTAAAATCGCATGTTCAATCCCACCGACATATTGATCAACCGGCATCCAATATCCGGCTTCTTTCTTATCAAAAACCTCTTTTTTATTCTTCGATGAGCAATAGCGCAAATAATACCAGGATGAATCAAAAAATGTCGCCATCGTATCTGTTTCACGCGTTGCCTTTTTTCCGCACGACGGGCATTTGACATTCACAAAATCCGCGCATTTGCGTAAAGGACTTCCTCCCTCGCCAGTAATATCAATATCTGGCGGCAATTCTACAGGAAGATTTTTTTCCGGCACAGGCACAATCCCGCAGGTCTCACAATAAATCATCGGAATAGGCGTGCCCCAATAACGCTGACGAGAAATAAGCCAATCGCGAAGCCGCCAATGAACAGTCATTTTTCCATTGCCGTTTTCTTGAAACCACGCGCCAATTTTTTCAATCGCATCGATATTTTTAATTCCGTTAAACTGCGCGGAATTAATCAACACGCCTTCGCCTTCAAAGGCCTCTTTCATATCGCTTACTTTTCTGTCAAGATTTTGAGGATCTTCAATCACAATTTCCATGGGAAGCGCGTGTTCTTTCGCGAACAAAAAATCCCGCTGATCATGCGTCGGAACTGCCATAATCGCGCCGGTGCCGTATTCCATTAAAACATAATCCGCAATCCAAATTGGAATTTCCTTATTATTTGCCGGATTAATCGCATAACGGCCCGTAAAAACACCTTCTTTTTTCTGTTCTCCGGATATACGCACGCTTTTACTTTGATTAGAAATCTTTTGAATAAATTGGCGAATCGCCTCTTCATGCTTAACACCTTTTATTAACTTATCGACGAGCGGATGTTCCGGAGCTAAAACAACATACGTTGCGCCAAAAATCGTATCTGCGCGCGTGGTAAAAACCGGTATGGGATCATCCGTATCTTTCACGCGAAAATAAATTTCCGCGCCCATACTTTTTCCAATCCAATTTTCCTGCATCGCAATAACACGGCTGGGCCAAAAGGAAAGTTGTTTTAAATCTTCTAATAGACGCTCGCTATATTCCGTGATTTTCAAATACCATTGATCCAAATCTTTCTGAACGACAGGCGTTTGACAGCGCCAGCATCCACCGGCAAGCACTTCTTCATTAGCCAATGTCGTTTCGCAGCTCGGGCACCAATTAACCGACGAGGTTTTTTTATACGCCAACCCGCGCTCAAACATCTTAATAAAAATCCATTGATTCCATTTATAATAATCTTTATCGCAGGTGGCAAGCTCTCTGTCCCAATCATACGAAAAACCCATGCGTTTTAAACCTTTGCGCATTTGATCAATACAATCGTAAGTCCACTCGGCAGGATCAATTTTTCTTTTAATCGCGGCATTTTCAGCCGGCTGGCCAAAGGCATCATAACCCATCGGATGAAGAACATTAAATCCCTGCATCATTTTAAATCGGGCTATAACGTCAGTAATGGTGTAATTACGCACATGGCCCATGTGTATTTTCCCCGACGGATAAGGAAACATCTCCAGGCAATAATATTTGGGCTTTTTATCATTTACATCCACTTTGAAGATTTTCTTCTTATCCCAAATCTTCTGCCATTTTTCTTCTATTTTCTGGATTTCTTTGGTGGTATAAGGCATATTTTTCTGACTAATGACAAAAGACCGAAGACTAAAAACTTAAAACCACAAACAAAATCGATAACATTTGCCTTTGGTCATTGGTCTTTGGTCTACAGTTTATTTATTATAATCAAATCCACGTTCGAAATATTGGTCGTCAATCTTCTTCGGAGAAAAATATTTTCGGCACATTTGACGGGCAACCTCCAGATCAAACTTTTTACAGCAATACACATCGACCGAGATAAAATTCTTAGGCGTTAGCGTGTGAATTACAATGGAACTTTCGATCAATGGTGCCCAACCGGAGAGGCCGGCTTTATCGGGGAAACGAGTGGCGTCACTACGAAAAATGCCAGGGGGAGCTTGTTTTTCCATGCCTAAAGCATCAACAATCTCGTCGAGAAAATTATAACATAAGGTCAAATCATCGCACGCGCCTTCTTTGCAACCATAGAGATCTAAAAGCATTTCATAGCCAAACGGCTCAGCTTTTTTTGTTTCTTGTTTTACAGATTGTTCCGCACACGCACAACTTTTATTCATTTTCTTTTCTTTCCTTTTGTTAAATTTTATTATGCTCCATATTTAAAAAATTTCTATAAAAATTTTCTATTTTTAAAAGAATTGCGATATTATGCCACCAAGTTTTTTAAGTGTCAAAGATTTATTTTCTCAAAAATACTTTATTTTTAACAAATACCAAATATTCCTTCACTTCATTAGTCACTGTGAATGTCGTGGCGCTATAAAAGTCAAGATTGCGGGCTTTTCTCATAGAGTCGCCGATAATCAAGACATCCTTAGAATCTAAAATCTGGCTTAACGCCTCAATAATTTTCTGATGATGACCTAAAGAACTTTTGACGCGGTAACCTTCTTTCGCAATATAATAAATCCCCATTTTAATAAACGCCATATAAGTAAAATGAAATACCACTTCTTTTTCTTCTGATGATTCGGCGATAACCAAATCTCGCTCGGCGGCTTTCTTATATTTTAAAAGCTCTCCTTGAGAAAAAACCTGCTTGATAAAAAATGTTTTATCCCACTTCATTTAAGTTTAATAATCTTTTCTTTAAAAATGCTCTGAATAAATTGGTCTTTTTTCTTCTTACGCTCTTGAAATTCTTTTAAGGTAAGATTAATAATATTAAATTCACAACCTATTTTTTCCTGTAAAGGATAGACGGCTTTCTGTATATCAATGCTTTTTTGCTCGCCAATAAGAAGAACATCTACATCGCTTTTAGGCCCCATTTTATTCTTAGCATAGGAACCGAAAATATAGGCCTCCTTAATTTCAGGAGTTTCATCGAAAACTTTTCTTAATTGAGCCTCCACGCCCGCTGTTTTTATAAATATCTCTTTATACTGCGCTAATAAAGGATACTGCTTATTAAGGAAAAAATAGCGTTCTTTCCCCTGATATTCGCTTAAAAGAATCCCTTGCTCTTCAAATTGAACTAATGCTTTATGGACATTTTTGGGGACAGCGATTAATTGTCGGGCTAATTGATGTACATAAGCCCTTTCTGATTCATGCAGAAAGAAATAATTAAGGATTTGCTGTTTAATGCCTGAACGAAAAGAAATCATTATGGTCTCCTTTTACAATGATTGTGGTCTAAATATACCATACTCCTTGATTGGCGTCAAATAAAAACCCCAGAAAGATTTTTTCTTTCCGGGGTTTAAAAATGCCCTGCAAACCTATGAGATTAAGTAAAAAATTTAAAATTTAAAACTGAACCCAGCCGTAATTGCTGTCTCATCAATAAAACGGCCTTGCACATCAATAGCAATTCCAGGAGTGGGATTAAATTCAATCCCAGCAAATACGCCAACAGAAGTATCATTATTAATATTTCCCGAATCAAGGGTTGTTCCTCCAGCAGTAAATTTAGCAGAGGTTTCTGATTTTAAATATTTAACCCCAATATATGGTCTTGCCATTCCAAATGATTTTGCAACCCCTAAAGCCATTTGCCACTCTTCCCAAGAAGCGCCTATACCAACTATATCAACTTTAGAATATGTTGTGCCATTAATAACTACTGATTCATAATCCATGTCGTCTAATTTACGATAATTGACATCTGAAAATATTTGAAAGCCATCAATATCCGCAATAATTCCATTAACCCCAACAGCCCAAACAAATGAATCTTCTAAATTAAGCTGAAAATTATATCCACTATCTTCAGCTTTCCACTTAGGGTCCATGGCTTGACCAAAAGAACTATACAAACTAAAACGATTATCATATGTTAAAGAAATAACTCCTGAAGCTGTATCAAATTCAACCTCCCCATTTTCATCTTCGAGCTCTATTTCGCTAACTGATTCATATTGCGCATCAATTCCTAAAACTACTTTTCCTTCTGCAAATTCTTTTAAGATACCTTTTGTTTTTCCAGCATTAGAAGGAATTCTAACAGGAGCCGCATATGTTACAGTAACAACAGCGAACAGCGAAAGCACTACTAAAACCAATAACTTTCTTTTCATGATTCTCCCCCCTTTTTTTTCGTTAATATGAAATTTTATAACATTTTAGCACCGTATTTATACGGTGTAAAGAAAAACGACATTTTGCCATAATAACACCGTATGAAAACGGCTATCGAACAAAAACTCTCGAAAAAAATCCGCGCATTAAGGAAAGAATACAACTTTACCCAAGAACGGCTCGCCGAATTAGCAGAAATCGATTATAAACACATACAACTTTTAGAAAGCCCAAATCCTCCTTCTATCCGCTTAAATACCCTTGAGAAAATCGCTAAGGCCTTTAATATGACTCCTTCCAAGCTGATTGATTTCTAATCCGCCACAAACGGTTTTTATCATTTGATTTTTAAAGTGAAATATTTTAAGATACACCATCATGAAAATCATCTTAAACGGAAAAAAGAAAGTATTTAAAAATTCCCTAACGCTTTTAAAAATCATTCAACAATCATGCCGACAGCCCGAATATGTGATTGCGGAAGTCAATGGAAAAATCATCAAAAGCCCTCTTTGGGGAAAAACAACTATTAAAAATAACGATATTATCGAATTAGTCAGTTTTGTAGGCGGCGGATAAAATTTATGGCAAACAAGAAAAACTTTTCAGATCCTCTTATTATCGCGGGAAAAAAATTCAAAAGCCGGTTTCTGTTAGGAACCGGAAAATTTCCTTCTAAAGAAATATTAAAACAATCCTTAAAAGAATCTCAAACGGAAATTGTCACTGTCGCGCTTCGCCGGATTGATATCAAGCGCCACGAAGAAAACATCCTTCAATATATTCCTAAACATATCACGCTTTTAGTTAATACGTCCGGCGCGCGAAATGCTAAAGAAGCCGTGCGTATCGCGCATTTAGCACGCGAAAGCGGCTATGGAAATTGGATAAAAATAGAAGTGATTAATGACAGCAAATATCTTTTACCGGATAATCATGAAACCCTTAAAGCGACTGAAGAATTAGCCAAAAACGGTTTTATCATTCTTCCTTATATAAGCCCTGATTTAAATATCGCGCGTGAACTTGTCAAAGCCGGCGCCGCAACCGTTATGCCGCTAGGATCTCTTATCGGGAGCAAACAAGGTTTAAAAACAAAAGAACTTATAAAAATCCTTATCGATGAAATTGATATTCCCATTATTGTGGACGCGGGGATTGGATTTCCGTCGCAAGCCGCCGAAGCTATGGAAATGGGCGCGGACGCGGTTTTAGTCAATACGGCTGTAGCCACCGCTAAAGACGTTGTTAAAATTTCTAAAAGTTTCGCGCTCGCTACTGAAGCCGGCCGCTTAGCCTATTTACACGCTAATAAAGAAATAAAAAATATCGCTCAAGCCTCATCGCCTTTAACTGGCTTTCTTTACGATAAAAAATGATAACGCTTAACGAAATAAAAAAAATCCTGAATAATAACGATCCGTCGTTTTTAGAAGATTTAGCGCAGCAAGCTCAAATGTTAACGGAACAATATTTTGGACGAACTATTACGCTTTATATGCCGCTCTATCTTTCGAATTATTGTAGCAGCCACTGCACTTATTGCGGATTTCACAGCCATCATAAAATCAAACGTTTTAAATTAACGCCTGATGAAATACGACGGGAAATGGCGTGCATTTCGGACAAAGGCATTGAAAATATCTTACTTTTAACCGGCGAATCGTATCAGGCGACTCCTTTGTCTTATCTGAAAGAAGCTGTTTTAATCGCGAAAGAATTTTTTCCTAATATCGCGCTTGAAGTTCATCCAATGGATGAAAATGATTATAAAAGCCTAATTTTAGCGGGAGTTGACGGCATTACAATCTATCAGGAAACATATAATAAAAAACGCTATCAAAAAGTTCATTTGAGCGGTAAAAAAAAGAATTATGATTATCGGCGGGAAACTCCCAAGCGCGCGGCCAAAGCCGGAATACGATCACTTTCCTTAGGAATTCTTTTAGGATTATCCGACGCTACCAAAGACCTTTATGAACTTTACAAACATTTAAAAGAAATGGAAAAAAACTTTCCAGCGGTTGAATATAATCTTTCTTTTCCGCGCTTACGGCCTATTCAAGGAAAAGATTTTGCCATTTGCGATGTCGATGATAAAACATTTATAAAAATAATCTGTTTAACGCGTATTCTTTTTCCTCGTGTCGGGATAAATCTCTCGACCAGAGAAAACGCGCGATTACGGGATAATCTCTTAGGGCTTGGCATTACGCGCATGTCGGCAGAATCCAGCACTTTTGTCGGAGGATACGCGCAAAAATCTTTAAAAAATGACACACCGCAATTTGATATCAAAGACAGCCGATCCGTTAAAGAAATCATTCAATTATTAAAAAAACGCCAATTTGATCCGGTTTTAACCGACTGGCGCAGAATAGAAACCTTTTAATTTCTCTATGAACTTATTTGAACACGGATTATTAAAATATTTCTCTAAAGAACAACTTAAAAAAATCCAATCCATCCATGTTGGCATTGGTGGCGCGGGCGGGCTTGGGTCTAATATAGCAATAATGCTTGTGCGTAGCGGATTTAAATATTTAGAAATCCTTGATAAAGATATGATAGAGCCGTCAAATTTAAACCGTCAGCAATACTTCCTCAATGAAATCGGAAAGAATAAAATTACAACGCTTAAAAAACGGCTTTTAGCCATCAATCCTCAAGCATATATCAAAACACATTCTGTTTTATGGACACCTCAAAACGGCTTAAGATTTTTTAAAAACTGTCCTATTATCGCCGAGGCATTTGACGGAAAAGAAAATAAACATTCTTTTGTTGAATTTTATCAAGATAAGGCAAAAATAATAGTGTCCGGCAATGGCATGGCAGGATTAAATAATAAAAAACCTCTGCGCGTTAAAACAATGGGAAATATTTATATAGTGGGCGATTATACAACAGACGCCTCTTTAGGAAACCCGCCTTTAGCTCCGCGGGTAACAATGTGCGCAGCGATGATGGCGCAAATTATTTTAGACTATGCTTTATCCACACGATAAACCAAAACAAATGTTAAAAACTATTTCTCTTCTTATCTTTTGTTTTATTATTTCCTTTTCAACTGCTCACGCTGATTTTAAAAAAGGCGGCTTATATTCTCAAGCCAGAAACGGCAATATTCCGGCGGTTAAAAAACTTCTCAAAGAAAAAGAAAATCAAAATCAAGAACGGCTTAATAAAGCGCTTGAAGCCGCTGTCTCGGGCCGGCGTATTGAAATGATAAAATTTCTCATCAAACAAGGCGCAAATCCCAATATGACAAGCGTCGGACCTTCGCCTTTATTAATCAACGCCATTATGTATGGTTATTTTGAGGCTGCGAAAACATTGATCCTCTTAAAAGCAGATGTTAATGTTCAAGGCTATAAAAGGAACATTTCGGGTTTTCAAATTCATTGGCATTGGACACCTCTTATGGCGGCGGCCTATCACGGACAGTTCGAATTGATTAAACTCCTTATTAACAAAAAAGCGGACATCCATAAAGAAGGCTGGTCGCAATCATCGGACGATATTGAAACCGCCGCTGATATCGCAGCCTATTGCGGGCATATGGATATTTTAAATTTTCTTCTGAAAAAAGGCGCTACAATAAATCCGAATACTATTTTTAAAGTAGCGCGCGGCGGACACACACAAATCATGGAATTACTTTTAAAAAAGAATGAAGACATCAACCGTCCAGGCCCTATTGAAGAAAAAACACTTTTAATGGAAGCAAGCTGGTGGGGACATAAAGAAATCATCGAACTTCTTCTTAAAAATGGCGCGCAAATCAATAAGACCGATACGCGCGGTTACACAGCGCTGAGTGAAGCCGTGAGTTCAACACGTGATGATTTCTTTAACCAAAGAGAAATTGTGAAACTTCTTATTGATAATGGCGCGGATGTGAATCAGCCGGATTTTTTAGGCATTACGCCGTTAATGCGGGCGAATAAAACGGACATCATTAAACTTTTGATTGATAATGGCGCGAAAGATTAAAGCGATCAAACTATATTCTACGATTTTTTACGACGCACCATGATGGCGATAAACGATAAAATAAAAATTACCCCAAAATAAAAGAAACTCCCCAACGTTACAGCCGGATTGCGCTGAAAATAATCAAACGCAATCATCGGATTCTGAAAATACCCTTCTCCCACGCCGGCAATAATATATTGAATCCAAAAAATACGAAACGGCGAGAAAACTAAAGCGATAAAAAAATATTTTTTAAAAGAAACTTCTGATAAACCCACGCCAATATCCAAAAAACGAAAAGGCACTAAAGGATTGAGGCGTAATGCGATAAGCCCCAACGCGCTTTTTGTCTTTTTTGTCTTCTCTAAATCATCTTGAGAAATCTTAAATTTCTGGGCAATAAAATCGCGGCCTAAATATCGGCTTATATGAAAAAAGATAATACAATTACCTAATTCCCCCAGCCACACGAATAGAGTGCTGAGCCCAGGTCCAAAAAGTAACGCCGCAACAATGCGTAAGATATCTTTAGGCCCAAACCAGATAAAAGTCGTTAAAAAAATATAAAGAATAATAAAAATAATACCGGCTAATACGGGTGAAAATTGTTGGATAAACTGTTGATACGCCTTTAAATCCACATGCACACTTTTGCCTAAAAATAATAAAATCGCGATAATAATAAAAAATAAAAAAAATTTGATAATAGAAGAATGTGCCGACGTTTTATTCATATTGTTTATGCTCTTTTTTCTGTTCATTTCTCTTTTTTAAATAAATCATCAAAACCGTGATTGCCGCTGGCGTGACTCCGGAAATCCGATGCGCTTGTCCCAAATTCATTGGCTCAAAAGTTTTTAATTTCTGACGAATTTCTTTGGACAAACTGGGAATCGCCTCATAATCAATATCAGCAGGAATCTTGATATTCTCAATATATTTAAATCGCTCCACATCTTTTTGCTGGCGCAAAATAAATCCTTCATATTTAATTTCATAAGTAATTTGTTCAATAACTTTCGATGATAAACCTTTAAGACTAGGGTCGATTTTCTCTATTATTTTAAAATTAATTTCTGGGCGTTTTAATATATCACTTAAAAATGCAGGTTGTCGTAAAAAAGCGCTCGGTACACTTTCTAAAATATCATTAACCTCACGCGAGACAGAAACTTTTTTTGTCCGCAAATAATGAATTTTATTGTCAATAAGTTTATATTTTTCCTGAATGTTCTCATAATTTTCTTGGCTCATCAATCCTAAATCATAGGCGTATTTTCCTAATCGCTTGTCCGCATTATCTTCTCGCACAATGAGACGATATTCCACACGCGAAGTAAACATCCGATACGGTTCTTCGGTCCCTTTCGTTACCAAATCATCTATTAAAACGCCGATATACGCTTCATCCCGACGTAAAATAAACGGCTGTTGACCTTTAATCTTTAACGCGGCATTAATCCCGGCCATAATCCCTTGAGCCGCGGCCTCTTCATAACCGGTGGTGCCATTAATTTGACCTGCTAAAAATAATCCCTTAATCTTTTTTGTTTCTAAAGACGCCTTTAAAGATGTCGGCGGAACAACTGCATGCTCAATCGAATAACCGTAACGATTAAATGTGACATGCTCTAATCCTTTAATAGAGCGGACAAATTCTTCCTGAACTTCAGCCGGAAGTCCCGTCGATATACCATTGGGATAATATTCATCTGTGTCTAAACCTTCCGGTTCTAAAAAGACCTGATGACTTTTTTTATCGGCAAACTTTTTTAATTTATCCTCTATGGACGGGCAATAACGCACGCCGGTTGATTGAATTTGCCCGGAATACATCGGCGATAAATGCATATTTTTTTTAATAATCTCATGTGTGATTTCACTCGTGTGCGTAATATGGCAAGCCAATAATTTCTGCGTTTGAGGAATTTCGGGCGTGCGAAAAGAAAAAGGCACGGGAGGATTATCAGAATATTGCGCTTCTAAAGAAGAAAAATCAATGGTTTTTCCGTCAAGACGCGGAGGCGTTCCTGTCTTAAAAGATAATAATTCAAATCCCATATTCTTTAAACTTTCTGCTAACGCACAGCACGCCGGCTCATCAATACGTCCGCCAGGTGTAATATTTTTACCGCGATGAATGCGTCCGTTTAAAAATGTACCCGCCGCAATGACAAGCGCTTGGCAAGAAATTTCTTTTCCTTTTTTTGTCTTAATCCCAGCGACTTTTACATCTTTGAGAATAATTTCTATAGCCTCATCTTCCAAAACATCCAAATTCTCCTGATGACGAACCACGTCCTGCATATACAGTTTATATTGTTTTCTATCGGACTGACAACGCGAAGAACGAACAGCCGATCCTTTGGACGCATTTAATTGACGAAACTGAATACCGGTTCTATCAGCGGCCAATCCCATTTCTCCGCCTAAAACATCAATTTCCTTAACTAATTGGCCTTTCCCTACGCCGCCGATTGCTGGATTGCAACTCATCTGACCAATAGTATCAAAAAATAATGTGACCATTAAAGTAGCACATCCCATACGGCTGGATACAAGAGCCGCTTCAATGCCCGCATGGCCGCCGCCAATCACAATACAATCATAATGATTTTTCATAAATAAACTTTTTTAAACAGATAATTTTATTGTTTCACAAATGTAACGTGAAAAGGATGTTTTGTCAAGAAAGGAGCGTGAGGCGTTTATCCTCGGGCGGGACCACAAGAATCGCGAACAACAAGCTCTGGCTTTAAGATAATCTTTTGGGGAATATCCTGCTTACCTTTCATAATATCATATAAATATCGCACAGCGTCTTTCGCCATTTCAAATAAAGGCTGTTTTACTGTCGTTAATGCGACTGATCCATAAAGGCAAATCGGATTATCATCAAACCCTATAACGGAAATATCCTCTGGAACCTTAAGCCCATGCTCTAAAAAGACAGCGATAGATTCTAATGCCATATCATCACTCGCCGCGAAAACAGCCGTAGGGCGGTCGGACAATGCGACGATTTTCTCTGCCGCTTCACGTGCGGAGCGTCGAGAATAATCTCCTTTTAAAATATGATCTTCGGGCAAAGGAATTTGTTTCTTCTTTAAAATCCGCGTTAATCCATGCAAACGCTGAAACCCGGATTGCGTGTTGATATCGCCCGTAATCGTAGCAATCTTTTTATGCCCAAACCCAACAAGATAATCTCCGGCGATCTCGCCACCTAACACATTATCAACAGCGATATAATTCACATCCATATCTTCAACTTTATGATTGACCACAAAACACGGCGTTCCATTGGCTAAAGCTATTTCTACTTGTTTTCTATTTTCAATGACATCCGCGAATACAATACCGCCCACATGCGACGTATTTAACGGATTTAGCCCGTTGGTAATATGAAAAATCATGTCCATCTGAAAAGTCTCGCAGGAATGTCCCACCCCACGAATAACTTCAATCGCGTAAAAAGAATGAAAAATTCCGGGATACCCAGGAATCACAAGTCCAATAGAATTTTTAACGCCACTGGCCAACCGTTGAGCCGTGACATCAGGTTGAAAATTCAAATGAGCAATAGCTTCTTCAACGCGAATACGATTTTTTTTAGAAACAGTCGGCACATTGTTAATGACACGCGATACTGTTGTGATAGAAACTCCGGCTCGTTTCGCGACATCATTAATACTTATTCTTTTTTTGGACATAATATTCTTTAAAATATCGTGAAAGATTAACGGACAATATCGCCAGGCTGGATTTTTTTCATTTGCTCTTTAATATCCGCCGCAGAAATATCTTTCCTAACCTGAATGACTTCAACACGGGCGATATAATCCGCGCCGTGATAAATGGTTAAAGTCTCACCAATCTTAACACCATCCGATTCTCCGATACTTACAATAATAAAATTATTACTTTCATTAACGCTTAGCACTTTCCCTTGATACCCCGCGACTTGCGTTGTGGGATTATACGGATCACGGCCCTGCAAAGACTCCACAACAATTGGCGGCAATTCAATCCCGCTTAACACATTTGTCTGAGAAGAAGCTTTTTCACTTGTGTTTGTTTTGGGCGCTAAAGATTGCAATTCATCAAATTTATTTCCGACAAAACTATCAACTTGGGATAATCGTCTTTCGATCCTTTCATTTTCTTGACGTAAATTTAAAATCGTTTTCTCTAAAGAAGTTTTTACACCGATTAATTCTTTAATTTGTTTGCGTAACGCGGTATTTTCATCATTTAACTGCACAGCACGATCGGTCACGTATTTTTTATTACTTCTAAACCGCGCCAGCTCTAAGGATAAGCTATTGACAATCTCCATCTTATATTTCGCCTCTTGATCCAATTGATCTCGTTCTTTTTTAGCGCCGTCCAATTCTAATTGTAGATTCGCGTTGGCTTGACTTAACTCGACAATCTTCATAGAGCTTTTTGAAATATCTTGTTTCAATTTCTGAATCTCAACTTCCAAAGTGGCTTTTTGACGAAGAATCGCGGCCCAATATTCATCTGTTCCCGCGGGAATATTCACATCGACTTTAGATTCACTTTTTACGGCCGTAACCGCAACTTCTTCTTTTTTCTCTTCTTTCTTTTCTTCAACAGCAACAGGCTGCGGCACAGGAACTTCTTTAATCACTTCTTTATAAACAATTTCTGTTTTTGGTTTTTCTTGCAGTTTCTTAACCAAATCGTCGCGTTCTTTTCTGGCCTCATCCAAACGTTGTTTCATCTTTTCGCTTGATTCTTGAGCGGCGGACAATTTCTTTTGATTGTCTTGCGCATCTGCCTCTAAACTTTTTACCTTTTTCTCAAAATCCTGGCGTTCTTTGTTAAGACTATCCACCGAAACTTTTAATTTTTTTATTTCTTCCTGATATTGAGCTTCCGCAGATTTAAGATCGCGAATCTGACCTAAATATTTTTTCGTTTCTTCTTCGAGAGATTGGACTTGCGTTTGAAGGGTATTACGCTCGGCCTGAATTTTATTTTTATCCATCAAGACCATACCAGCAAATAACAAAGTAAAAACTAATAATCCAATAAGAATATAAATACTTTGTCGAGCAATCTTTGACATAAAAACTCCATGATTGTGTTAAGAAAACCAGCAATTATGAATATAACAAACTCTCTAATCTTATACAAGAATAAAACCAATTTTTTATTTTCTCAAATCGCAAACGATTTTTGGCCTAAAAAATAAAAAATCAGCCGAGTATACCAGCTGATTAATAAATATATAAAATATTGTTATTTAATTATTAAATTATCTTATTATTCAAAACGAATATCATCTAAATAAAAAATGCAAGTCTCTGGATTAACGCGTGTATTAGTTGCCCAGCCAAAACCTCCGCTAATATAACTCAAATTACGTCCTCTTAAATCAATGGTATATTCGCGCCATTCATTCGTCAAAATGACCGGCCCCATAGTGATTTTCGCTGAATCAGAAAAATCCCCCATAATCCCTCCAACAATAAACTCCTCAATCTGTTCACCGCCTTTTTCACCCTTAGCCCAAAAAACAAGTTTTTGCGCACCGGTTAAATTAAAACCGCCTTTACGATTTCCCCAATTATTAGGCGGATTTAACCAATAAATCCCAGACCATCGCTGATCATTATTCGAACAAGCAATATCATAAATAATTTTAATACATGTTTCACCGGAATGACAATTGAGCATCCATCCATCTTGTAAAGACAAACATTTTCCATCCGGCATAAAACCTGAAGGAATATAATGATTTTCGAAAGATGTTTTTTCTTTATAAACGTAAAACGGTTTAAAAGTTGCCTGCGGGATAATCCCTTGTTCGTGTTGTTCAAAAGAAAAATTCTCTTGAACATTATTATTGATACTGCTTTCTTTTTCCTCAATAAGAATAACAGACGACGAAGAAGATTTATCTTTTTTTCTCGATGGATTAAGAGGATCTTCTGATGCGCATCCGAAACAAAAACATAAAAATAAT
>JAKQLT010000014.1 GCA_029567025.1 Candidatus Omnitrophota bacterium
TCTCATGACCCGCAAAATGAAGTCAGAATAACAATCCCAAAAAAAACAAGGACAATTCGACTTTTTCCTTTGCAGATTCTCCTGCGTAGTGTATAATTGGTTTCTATTTTAGAAATAAATAAATAATATTATTATCAATAATGACGGAGCGTAGCGCAGCTGGCTAGCGCACTTGTATGGGGTACAAGAGGTCACAGGTTCAAACCCTGTCGCTCCGATAAATTTAAAATCGATAAAAGGACATCTGTTATGGCCGATCAACCACAAAATTATAACGAAAATTGGGCTGAAAGACAGCGACATCAAAGGATCGAAAAAAACTTCATTCTGACCTACTATGAAAAAACGAATCCTTCTATTAAAATTGAATTAACACAATTAAAAAACATCAGTAAAGGCGGGCTCTGTTTTATTACCACAAAAGCGTTTTCCCCTTCAACAAAATTAGGATTAGAGCTTCGAACCCCCTATCTTTCAGACACAACGTATCTGGAAGGAACTGTCTTAGAATCACGCCCCAAGATAGAAGGGATTATCTATGAAACACGCCTGCAATTTGAACAACTGAACCCTCAAGCAGATTTTCTTATTTCGAAAATGATAGAAGTTTTTATGAATGGAGGATCGACAACTTATGAATAATAATCCGCGAATCATTTATGTGGGACTTATTGGCTATGGAACCGTAGGGGCTGGAGTTGTAAAACTTTTAGAAATGCGAAAAAATTATATCCGTAATCGTTTCAACACAGAATTTGTGATCAAAACAATCTGCGACCTGGCCATTGAAGAAAAAGATAAAACAGGGATTGAATCCGCCAAACTCACAACGAATTATGAAGAGATCGTTACTGATCCTGAAATTAATGTTGTGATAGAGCTTATTGGCGGACTAACACCGGCTAAAGATATTGTCATGAAATCTTTAAGAGCCAAAAAACATGTTATCACGGCTAACAAAGCTCTTATTTCTGATAGCGGAAAAGAACTTTTTGAATTCGCCCGCAAACAAAATTGCCATTTATTTTTTGAATCATCCGTCGGTGCTGGAATTCCTATTATCAAAAGCATGACAGAAGGTGTTGTTGGAAATAAATTTAACGGCATCTATGGCATTGTCAACGGGACGTGTAATTACATTCTAACGGAAATGACGAAAAAAGGATTTTCATTCGTCCAAGCGCTTAAAGA
>JAKQLT010000020.1 GCA_029567025.1 Candidatus Omnitrophota bacterium
TTCAATATTACATGCAGTTCGGCCGGCAATATTATAAACAATAATAGGGATATCAACGCTATCGGCAACAGATTTAAAATGACGATAAACACCTTCTTGTGTCGGGCGATTATAATAAGGAGTGACGACTAATGCTCCATCCGCGCCTGCTTTAGCGGCGTGTTTGGTTAACTCAACCGCTTCGGCTGTGGAATTAGAGCCGGTTCCGGCAATCACTGGCACGCGTCCTTTGACGCATTGAACACATAACTCGACAACGCGATGATGTTCTTCCGTTGATAAGGTCGGAGATTCCCCTGTTGTTCCGCAAGGAACAATGCCGTTTGTGCCATTTTTAATTTGGAATTCTATGAGATCCTTGAGGCTTTTTTCATCGATTCTTCCGTCTTTAAACGGCGTGACAATAGCAACAATAGATCCTTTAAACATAGTTATAGTCTCCTTTGGCGATAATTTTTGCGCTTCCTTTTAACCAAACATTTTTTATTTTTTCATTAATAAGGTCAAAAGAGATTTTGAGAATCTCTCCACTTTTTGTTTTGACATTCATGGTCGCATTTTTTTTATTTGTCATTTCAGGATTTAATTTTAAATAAGTGATAATCGCGCAGGCAACACTGCCGGTGCCACAGGCCTTTGTCTCATCCTCGACGCCGCGTTCGTAAGTCCTATTGGCAATAAGTTTATCGTTTATTTGTTCAACAAAATTGACATTAGTACCTTTGGGCGCGAAGGCTTTGTGATAGCGAATGATTCTTCCTAATTCGCGGATATTGATTTTGTTAAGATTATCGACATAAATGACAGCATGCGGAACTCCGGTATTGATAAAAGAGACATTTAATTTTTTATTATGGATTGTTAACGAAATATTTTCTTTATAATCTTTTGGATCGCTTAAGCGTATTTGGGCAATCTCTTGTTTCTCTTCACAGAGAATTTTTCCCGCTAGCGTTTCAAGCGTGAATAGTTTTTTTGTCGGCTTTTTATTTTGAGCGATATAAACCGCCATACAACGCGCGCCGTTGCCGCACATCTCGGCTTCTGAACCGTCCGCATTTATAATGCGCATTTTGTAATCCGCTTTTTTTGATTTATCAAAAATTAACAACCCATCAGCTCCAATGCCATTGGTCCTATCACAGACCGCAATCGCTAATTTTTTAAGATTAAATTTCAACGGGGCATCCATGACAATAAAGTCATTTCCTGCACCGACCATTTTGGTAAAAGAAATAGTTTTCATTTTAAGAATTTTGGGATGCTTTCTTTTTTTATGAGGTCTTCAAAGGTTTCCCTTTTTCTTACAACCTCCCATTGTTTTCCTTTTACGAGAATTTCTGGGACGCGCGGACGAACATTGTAATTGCTCGACATCACATGTCCATAAGCGCCGGCACTCATAATAGCGATTAAATCGCCGTTTTTGAGTTCGGGGAATTTTCTGTCTTTGGCGAAAAAATCTCCGCTTTCACAAATCGGCCCAACGATATCCATCGTTGAACGTTTGGCCGATGATTTTTTAACTGGGACAATATTATGATAAGAATTATAAAGTGCCGGACGGATTAGATCGTTCATCCCCGCATCTACGATTAAAAATTTTTTTGCGCCATTATCTTTTAAATAAAGAACTTTGGATACAAGAATGCCAGAATTCCCTGAAATAAAACGGCCGGGCTCAAGAACAATTTTCATGCCGGTTTTTTTAAGTAGGGGAACCATTTCTTTAGCGAATTCTTCTGCTGTCGGTGTTGGTGTATCATAATACATAATACCTATGCCGCCGCCGACATCAAAATATTCTAAGGTCACGCCAAGATTTTTAAGCGTTTCAAGAAATTTTATCATTTTTTGAATGGCGCTGACAAAAGGATCAATTTTTGTTATTTGGGACCCGATATGAATATGAATGCCTTTAAATTTAATAAAAGGATATTTTTCTTGATGAGTTAAAATTTCGCGTGCGGTTTTTAAATCAATTCCGAATTTATTTTTTAACGTGCCGGTTGTAATGGCTTTATGCGTCGGAGCTTCGACATCAGGATTAATGCGTAAGGCCACCGGCGCTTTCTTTTTCATTTTTTGTGCAATCAAATCAATGCGTTTAAGCTCGGGTAAAGATTCTACGTTAAAGAATAAAATGCCGGCTTTGAGTGCGGTGGTAATTTCGTTATCTGTTTTTCCGACAGACGCGTAAGCGATTTTTTGAGGATCCGCTTTTATTTTAAGGACTTTTTTGAGTTCTCCGCCTGAGACGATATCGAATCCTGCGCCTTTATCGGCCAGAGCTTTCAGGACAGCTAAATTGCTATTGGATTTTACTGCAAAGCAAACCGTCGGATTGACTTCTTTAAAGGCCTTTTGGATTTTTTGAAAATGATCGATAAAAGTTTTATAACTGTAGCAATAGAATGGCGTTCCCACTTTTTGAGCGATAGATCTGACTTTTACGTTTTCACAGAAAAGTTCATTTTTTCTGAACTTAAAATCATGCATGTAATATCTTCTCCCAATGATTTATTTGTTTTTTTATAGACGATGGCGACGTCGACCCAAAAGATTTTTTAATTGTAACAGAAGTTTGAGGATTGAGAAGCTTTTTTATATCTATATCGAGCTTGTTACTGTAGTTTTTAAGTTGTTGTTTGTCTAAATCTGCTATTTTCCCTCCCTTATCTAAACATTCTTTCACTATTTTGCCGATAATATCATGAGCCTCTCGATAAGAAACACCTTTTTTGATCAAATATTCCATCATATCAACGGTAAAAAATGATTCGTTCTGAATGCGTTGAGATAAGACTTCTTTTTTGATTTTTAATGTCTCAAAAAGTTTTGTGAGTAATGGTAAAATCATTTTCGTCGTATCGATGGACTCGAACAATGGTGGCTTGTCCAGCTGCAAATCTCGATTATAGGTCAAAGGCAAGCCTTTAACTAACACAAGCACTTGGTTTAAATTGCTGTATAATTTCGCGGTCTCTCCTCGGATAAGTTCTAAGATGTCCGGGTTTTTCTTGTGCGGCATAATGGAAGAGCCTGTGCACAGTGACCAGTCAATATTAACAAAATTAAATTCACTTGTTGACCAAATAATAAAATCTTCGGCTATTCGAGAAAAATGCATACCCATCATGGCTATAGTTGAAAGCGTTTCAACAATAAAATCCCGATCGCTTACCGAATCAATACTGTTATGCGTTGTTTGGGAAAAATTTAATTCCTGGGCAACGAACTTGCGATTCGTCGGCAAAGATGTCCCTGATAACGCACAACTACCCAAAGGCATTGAGATCG
>JAKQLT010000027.1 GCA_029567025.1 Candidatus Omnitrophota bacterium
GAAGCTCGTCAGAGAATACATTACGGCTCGCTCGATATTGAAGATCTTGGAAGGATTTATGAGGCGCTGCTTGAATTAGACGCCGGTATCGCGGAAGAAGCTATGTGCCGTTTAAGACGCGCAAAACTCGAAGTGGTAGTGCCGGCAGCGC
This sequence comes from Candidatus Omnitrophota bacterium, assembly GCA_029567025.1. Classification (GTDB taxonomy): domain Bacteria; phylum Omnitrophota; class Gorgyraeia; order Zapsychrales; family Zapsychraceae; genus JADFXT01. Next base: position 152 of record JAKQLT010000027.1, read on the forward strand.
AAGGTGAAAAATACAAGACAGTTAAAAAGGCAGCAAATTCTGATGATGAAATACTCGAAGATGATGACGCCGAAGCGGATGATTTAGTTGATGCCGAAGAAGAATCCTCAAATAAAAAAGGCAAAACTAAAATAGAATGGATCGAAGAAATCCATAAAGACCGTTTTTATTTGCGTGTCGGACTTGGGCGAAAAGCTACCGGAAGCTATTATACGCCACATAGTTTCGTTAAGTTTTTGGTGCAGGAAACACTCGGGCCTAAAATCGAAGAAGTATCACCCACGGCCAATCCTTATCCTAATGAAATATTAAAGATAAAAGTTCTCGATCCCGCCATGGGCAGCGCTCACTTTCTGGTCGAAGCATGCAGGTTTATGGGCGAAAAGCTTTATGAAGCATGCCGCCTTTGCGATGAAAAGGTTTCCGATTTAAGGCAAAAAATTGAAGAAAGCAAAGACAATGAAAAATCAGTCGGCGCTTTACGGGCAGCGATGAATTTATATCGCGAGCGTATAATTGAAATTCCCGATCCTGACGATGAGATATTAAATTATCTTCCGGGCTCTGCGCCGGAAGAATGGCGTTCGGGCTATTCGCAGGCGAAGGCGCTTGCGTTATGTAAAAGGCTTGTGGCGGTCCATTGTTTATATGGCATCGATAAAAATCCCCTCGCGGTGGAACTCGCGAAACTCTCGATCTGGCTTGAATCGCAATCAGAAGGGTTGCCGCTGACATTTTTAGATCACCGCTTTATTGCCGGCGATTCGATAACAGGTCCTTTCTTTGAACATCTATTGAAGTCTCCGTTTACGAATGAGCCGCTTAATGATCTGTTTACCGATGGCCTTCAAAGAGGACTTATCGATGCTCTAAAAAAAGCACTGATAGAAGTAAATGAACTCGAAAAGAGCATTGGTATTGATATCGCTGATATCGAAAATAAAAAGCAGTCAAAAGAAAAGATGGAAGAAATTCTGCTTCCATTCAAGATATTAGCTGCCGCATGGACTGGCGGAGTGATGCTCGGAAGAGAAAACGGCGACGCCTTTGGCTATGAAAATCTTGCAAAACATATTGCGAATAATGGAAAACTTTCCGAAAATATTTATTCATCAAAACTTTTAAAGATGATAGCTCGCGGGCTTGGTATCGCTGACGAAGTAACAAATATTCAAGAAATATTATCAATTGTAAAAGAAAATACTAACATTCCATCACTGCCTTATGATCTGACTTTTCCGGAAGTGTTTTTCAAAGTCGATGAAACTGGATTTACCAAAAAAGGGTTTGATGTAGTGCTTGGGAATCCGCCGTGGGAGCAAGAAGAAATTTCCGAACCAGAATATTGGTCATCTTATGACTTGAGAGTCATGGAGGCACCATCAGTAAAAGAAAGAAATAACGTAGTAAAAGAAATATCATTAAACAATAATGTTGCAGTAAATTATTTAAATAAATTAGTTAATGAACAGTCCCAAAATTTTATGTTTTGGAATAAATATTATAAGTTTCAAACAGTTGAGGTAAAAGGTAAAGACACATCCGGAAAACCTGATACTTACAAATTGTTCTGTGAGTTTTCTTTTAATGTTTTAGTTTTAAATGGAGTGATAGGCTTCGTATTACCTTCATCTTTTCATTCAAACGAAGGAGCAACTGGGATAAGAAAATTATTTTTGACAAAATCAAAAATAAAATTGTGCTATTCATTCGAAAATGTTAAAAAATTATTTGAAATAGATGGAAGAATGAAATTCGCACTTTTTATAACTCAAAAATCATTATCTGCAAGCGATAAATTTTTATGTTCATTTTATTTACATGAAGAATCATGGTTATTTGAAAATAACAATAAACTTGAATATACTTTAGACTTCGTAAAAAAATCAGGTGGTTCTCATTTAAATTTTGTAGAATGTAAAAATAAAGAATCTTTAGATATTTTCAACAAATTTATAACTCAAAATAATTTAAAATTTAAAGA
>JAKQLT010000029.1 GCA_029567025.1 Candidatus Omnitrophota bacterium
AGATGAATTTGATTTTATATAATGAGGTCAAAGAATTTCCGTATCAGGTTCCGACGACAGAAGAAATCAATATGTTTAAAGATGTGTTGCTACGTTTTGGCATTCACGCGACGTTTCGTCGACCGCGAGGGCGTGATATCGCGGCGGCCTGTGGTCAGCTACGCTATCAAAAGAAAGAAAATTCTCGATGATAAAAGGAGAGCGGTATTTAAGTATTGATATCTTTAAGGCTTTGGGGATTATTTATCTTATCTTTTTGCATCAGACTATGTGGTTTTTTATTTTTGGCGATATCGGCGGGTTACGTTATGAAGAGGCGTTACCTTTTATTTCTTATTTTGCTAAGACATCAGGTTTGCATGTTTTAGGGCTTCAATTGCCTTTATTAGCAGGGATGACTTTTTATTTATGGGTTAGGACAAAAAAACCTTCTTGGGTTAGGCTTATTCAAAGGGCTTTTATATTAATGGGATTAGGTTTTTTAATGAATTTTTTAACATGGGGCTTGCCCAGCTTTTTTTCTTGGGATGTTTTGCCTTTTGTTGCGGTGTCGATGTTGATGACCTTTCTTTTTGTTCAGAAAGGAATTTATGGTCTTAATTTTTGTATATTAGCGGTGTTAGGAGTTGGAGCTTTTTTTTGTTCCGATTTATTTCCATTTTCTTTTCTCGAGAATCATTATTTTTATATCATTCTTTTTGGTGATCCAAGAGGGAATCATTATTGGCCTTTGTGTCCATGGATTTCTGTTTTTATATTGGGGATATTGATGGGAAAGACTTTCAAAGAAAATGATATTAAGAAAATTAAGTTGTTGCCTTGGTTGGGAATAATTTTTATGATGATGTCTTTTTTGTCGGGCCATTTTTATCCTGAAAGCACAATTGATCAGGTTTGGGGTTCTAAGCTTTTTAAACCTTCATCATTTTTTGTTCTTGGTGTTATGGGATTTAGTCTTTTTTCCATTTCTTTAACAGAAATATTGTTACGACGTTTTAGTTTCTTAAAGGAGTTAATAGGGCGGTCTGGTTTTATTTTTTATAGTTATGGGATTTTGTGGGCTTATTTGTTGACAACTATTATAGGCTATCATTTGACGACAAACGTTATTTTACGATTTTATCCGACGTTTTTCGAGGCAAAATTATTTTTAATAGCCGTTATTTTTATTCATTTGATTTATTCTTATTTTATAGGTCAATATCTTTATCGCTTGAAGGTCCATTCCCAATGAAAAAAATACCTATTCTTTATGGTCTTACATTTCTTTTGTCTTTTTGCAGTATTGTTTATGAACTTATTTTGGCCCAGACCTTATCTGCTTTTTTAGCGAATACCGTCTTGCGGTATAGCGTTACTATAGGGCTTTATTTGTTTTCTTTAGGAATGGGATCTTTATTGGCAGAAGGAAAATTTTTTGAAAAGCCAGGCCTTCATCTTATTTTTATTGAGATATTTTTAACTTTGCTCGGAGGATTTTCTGTTGTTTTTATGTTCTTATTGGATGGATCGCGCGCGTCTTTTTTTATTTTTAGTTTATTAGGACATTTGTTTGTGGTTGTGATTGGAGTTCTTTCAGGTTTTGAAGTGCCTTTATTGATAGTGTTTATCGGGCAACAGAGAGATAATAAAGAAAGTCTTATTTTAGGGTTTAATTATTTGGGAGCTTTTTGCGGGACAATTCTTTTTTCTTTTATTTTGTATCCTTATATAGGGCTTGTATCTGCTGGGTTTTTGGTTGGATTGTTAAACGCAGTTGCTGGAATTTTATTATTCTTTATATGTCCTCAATCATTATCGAGAAAAATTTTTTATCTTCAATGTTTTTTATGTTTTATTCTTATTCTTTGTCTGTGGCATAGCAATTTTTTAAATGAGCAATTATTAAGAATGTATTTGAGATAGTTATTTATGCTAAACAAAAAATCATTGCCTTTTATTTATATGATTACTGTCATTTTATCGATGTGCAGTATCTTATATGAGCTTTTAATCGCGCAAACCATTGTATCGTTAACAATGAATATGGTTGTTATTTATAGTTTGACTATAGGCCTGTATTTGATTTCTATGGGAGGGGGCGCTTTTTATTTTTATAAATTTTTGAATAATAAAAATCATTGGAAGAGTTTATTTTATACAGAAATTCTTTTGGCAATTTTCGGATGTTTTTCCGTTGTGGCGATTTATACGGGGCATATGTTTTGGGGATTTTTTAAAGCCCATTTTCATTTGTTGCCAGGATATTTTATCTTTTGGGGAATAGCGATTAGTATTATTTTATTAATTGGTTTTTTAACTGGAATAGAGGTCCCTTTACTATTGGACATTGGGAAAGAAAATTCTCAAGCATTAAGAGCGAATCGAATATTGGCATCTGATTATTTTGGGTCTTTGGTTGGAGGTGTCATATTTCCCTTATGGCTTTTACCCCATTTTGAATTGATTGAAATAGCGCTTATTGTTGGTTTTATGAATTTTTTAGTAGCTTGTTTTATTATTTTTTTATCTAAGGAAAAAATTCGTGTATTGTCTCGATTATTTTTATTAGGCATCTTTCTTTTTTTTATTGTTTCTTTCTTTTGCGCAGGGAGTTTGCAACAGTTTTTTCTGAAGAAATATTATTATGCCGATGCGTCAAACGGTTTTCTTTCTTTATTTCGAGCTGATAAGGATGCGCCGGCTGTTCAGCATTATAAAACGTCTTATCAAGATATTGATATTGTGAGTGTTTCGCCGATGCCGTCTCCTTATCGAGAGCTTTTGAGATTTTATAGTAGGAAATATAAATGGCATCCTGATTGGCCAGAAAACATTGTTTTGTATATGGACAGATTGTTTCAATTTTGGGCGGGGTTTGAAGAGCTTTATCACGAGTATTTTGCGCATATCCCTGTTATTTTGAATAATAAAATTCCGCAGGATGTTTTAGTTTTAGGCGCGGGAGATGGTTTGTTAATTAGAGAGCTGTTGCGATATCCTCAGATCAAAAACATTACCCATGTAGATATTGATCATAAAATTATTGAATTGGCGCAACAGCATCCTTTAATAAAAATATTGAATCAAAATGCTCTAAGAGATTCACGAGTGATGAGTATTGTTGCGGACGCGTATCCTTTTTTAAGGCATAATCAAAAGAAATATGATGCGATTTATATGGATTTCCCCATTCCTTTTGATTATAGCTTTAGTAAGCTTTATAGCCGGGAGTTTTATTGTTTTGTCTTGCGAAGCTTAAAAGAAGATGGCAATGCCGTATTAGATGCTCCTTATATGCACGATATGAAGACAGTAAAACAAGAGGATGCAAAGGACTATTTTTATACTTTAAAAGCGGCGGGATTTGAAACGATTTTTACTTTTTCTTCACGATTGGAGGATGATAATCCCCAAGCGCAGGATTTAATGTTAAAAGCTATTGGTACAAGAGATCGTTTGACTATTGTAGAGCAATTCGATAATTTTGATTTTCAAGAAAAGGAAATCATCGGACGTGAGAATATTATGCGAAAGTTTTTGTCAGATTTTGTGAATGATTATAAGGAAAAATTCATTTTTTTAAAAAAACAAAAGGGGAGTATCAATAAGGAATATCAGAATTTCGTTGAAGGGCTTTTTATTTTAAATAAAGAAAGATTTTATGGCGCGATTGGTGAGCCGCAAATAAAAGATACACCCATAGAGGGTTTTGCTGTTAATTCTATTTTTCAGCCGACTCTTCCGCGGATTTCTTATTGGTGGCGTGTCAAGCGGCCTTATTAAGATTATAGAAAAGCTCTGATATTGACAAGGATAAGGGCGAATGTTATATTGGACGGGCTTTTTTGAAAAGTATCATATTTTCTTAAAAGGGGCTGTAGCTCAGCTGGGAGAGCGCTTGAATGGCATTCAAGAGGCCAGGGGTTCGATCCCCCTCAGCTCCATAAGATAATTTAAGAAAAATTAAAGATTTTTTTGCTGGAGTGGCGGAATTGGCATACGCGTCGGTCTCAAAAACCGATGCCTTCACAGGCGTAAGGGTTCAACTCCCTTCTCCAGCATTTTTATAGCTCGTGTTTCTTCGTTTTATTAGCCTTCCTTTTGATAGCGCTTATTGTAAACCATAAGATTAAATAGAGGTTGACAATCAAAAACCTTCCTCGTAAGATTATTTTTATATGAATGACAAAATTATTTCTTTATTAAAATCAAAAAAAGAGTATGTCTCGGGAGAGGAAATTTCTCAGAAGTTTGGCATCAGCCGTGCGGCAATTTGGAAGCATATTAATGAATTAAGATTGTTGGGCTATAAAATTGACGCCGTATCTCATTGTGGTTATCGTTTAAAATCCTCTCCCGATAAACTTTTTCATTTCGAGGTCCTTAGAGATTTAAGGACTGAAATTATTGGCCAAAAAATGATTTATAAAGAGGAAGTTTCCTCCACCATGGATGAGGCGTTTCAATTGGCGCTTAATGGCGAAAAAGAAGGAACCGTGGTCTGCGCGGAACGGCAAACCAAAGGCCGTGGCCGTATGGGCCGAGTGTGGGTATCGCCGAAATTAAAAGGGATTTATTTATCTATTATCTTGCGCCCGTCTTTACCTCCGTCGAATATCGCGCGGTTGACATTATTAGTTGGCGTGGCTTTGTGTGAAGCGATCAATCGGATTAGTCCTGTGGGTGCGGAAATTAAATGGCCTAATGATGTTTTGATTAAGGGAAAGAAAGTAGCCGGTATTTTAACTGAAATTAACGCGGAAATGGATCGCGTGCGATTTTGTATTATCGGATTAGGCGTTAATGTTAATACCGCGTTACGGGTTTTGCCGTCAGGATCCACGTCTTTAAAGAATGAAACAGGTCGGTGCTATTCACGTGTTAAGGTAACACAAGAAATTTTAAAAAAATTAGATTTTTGGTATGGTCTTTTGAAAAAAGAAGGATTCGCCTCCATTATTGAAAGATGGAAAGAGCTATCATCGACGTTGGGTCGGCATATTATTATTAAAGATCAAGATCGATGTGTCGAAGGAAAAGCAATCGATCTTGATGAATACGGCGGGTTAGTCATTAAAACGCGTGATGGCCGTATAGTTAAAAGAATGTCCGGAGATGTTATTCAATGAACGAGAATTTTCGATTATTTCTCACTCAAGAATTAGAATCTTTAAATCAAAAAGGTTTAAAGCGTCAGATGCGGATTTTAGACGGCGCGCAAGACGCGCATGTTTATATCGACGGAAAAGAATATCTTAATTTTTGTTCTAATAATTATTTGGGGCTGGCGAATCACAAGCGTCTTAAGATGGCCGCGATAGAAGAGATTAAAGCAAATGGTGTGGGGGCTGGCGCTTCACGTCTGGTTTGCGGGACATTAAAAGTCCATCAGTTGCTCGAGGAAAAAATTGCGCAATTTAAAGGGGCAGAAAGTTGTCTTATTTTTAATACCGGCTATATGGCGAATGTGGGAATTATTTCAAGCCTGTTTGATACAAACGATATTATTTTTTGTGACAAGTTTAATCACGCATCCATTATCGACGGAATTATGTTAAGTGGCGCGAAATTAAAACGTTATCCCCATGGGGATATGAGCGCTTTAGAGGAAATGTTAAGAAAAGAAACTGGTTGTCGAAAGCGGGTAATTATCACTGATAGTGTTTTTAGTATGGACGGTGATATGGCGCCTTTAGATAAAATAGTTTTCTTAGCTAAGAAATATGATTGTCTTGTCATGATTGATGAGGCTCACGCGTTGGGGGTTTTGGGAAAAAATGGTAAAGGCGCGGCAGAATATTTTGGCGTTGAGAAAGATATCGATATTCAGATGGGAACATTATCGAAAGCCGTCGGATCTTTGGGCGCGTATGTCTGCGGCTCAAAGGATTTGATTTCATTTCTCATCAATCGCGCTAGAAGTTTTATTTATACAACAGCGCTTCCTACGTCGGTAATAGCGGCGGCCTCTGAGGGCTTAGACATTATTCAAACGGACAGTTTGTTGCGTAAGGAATTATGGAATAAGACGTTTTTTTTATATAACAATTTAAGAAAAATGGGATTTGATTTATTAAACACGCAAACACCGATTATCCCTATTTTAGTTAAGGATGCGGTTAAGGCTGTTAAATTTTCGCAGAGGCTTTTTGAAAAAGGAATTTTGATTTCCGCTATTCGTCCGCCGACAGTCCCGCCTCATACGGCACGGCTTCGATTAACTGTTATGGCGACGCACACACAACAAGAATTAGAAAAGTTGTTAGATGTTTTAGAAAGGATTGGCCAAGAGCTATGCCTGATTTGATAAAAGCAAAGAGTTCCATTAAATGGTATTACGATTTAATAGGCGAAGGAGAGATTTTATTGTTTCTTCATGGTTGGGGCGTGGATCACCGGATTTGGCGCCAGCAAATAAAGTATTTTTCTCGTTTTTATAAAATTTTATCTATTGATTTGCCGGGTCATGGGAATAGTTCTTGGGAAAGAATTTCTTTTGAGGAAATGGCCGAAGATATCGTTCTTATATTACAACAATTAAATATTGATAAGATTATCCTCGTTGGAAGTTCATTAGGAGGATTATTAGGATTAAAGATTTATGCTATCGTCCCGGAAAGGTTTAAGCAGCTTATTTTCGTCGGGTCTTTGCCTAAATTTTCTAAAGATTCGGATTATCCTTACGGATTAGATATTGATAAAATTCGAAAATTAAGTAGCCAATTAAATTCTGATTATCCGAGCATTATTAATATTTTCTTTCGTTCTTTATTTACGCATGAAGAACGACGGACTCGAAGGTTTCATTGGATCCAACGGTTCCGTCGCACAGAAGGATTTCCGACTAAACAAGCGTTAGTTGAATATTTAGATATTTTAGAAAATGAGGATTTGCGTTTCGTTTTAAGAAACGTGAGAATTCCAGTGTATTTTATCAATGGGAAAGAAGATACAATTTGCCCGATGGCCTCATCGATTGTTTTAAAAGAATTATGCCCACAGGCGCGATTTTCTTTTTTTGATCAATGTGGCCATTTCCCTTTTTTAAGTAAACCGTATGAATTTAATCAAGTCTTAGAGCAAGCCTTAAAGGAAAAAAATGATTTTAACAAAGATTCATATTGATAAAACAGCTCAGAGAAAATTTAGTCAAGCCGCTTTTCTTTATGAAGAGTTAAGTCCTTTGCATCAAACTATTGGAAAAGAATTGATCGATGGCGTCAATCGACTTGATAAGCCGATATATATTCTAGATATTGGCATGGGTACAGGATGGTTGACGGAGAAAATAAGCGAGACATTTCCTCAAAGCTATGTTGTTGGTATTGATTTTGCTGACGGTATGGTAGAAGCCGCTCGTCAAAGAAATAAAAAATTCTCTATTATTCAAGGATGCGCTGAAAAGTTGCCATTTCAAAAAGAATCTTTTGATCTTATTTTTTCTAATTTGGCGTATCAGTGGGTTCGTTCATTACCGCTGGCTTTTTCTTGTGCCAAAAATATTTTAAAGTCTCAAGGAAAAATGATTTTCACAATGTTTGGTTATCAGACCTTTGATGAATTATTTATGTCTTTTAATAATATTTTATCTGATCGAGAAAACTGTTTTTTTGAGCGTTTGCCCAAAGAAGAAGAGATAAAAAAAGCGCTTAACGAGGCACATTTTAAAAACATCAAAATGCGCACGGAACAAAGGCAAATGATTTTTCCTTGTATGATAGATCTTATCAAGTGGACGAAAAATATTGGAGCGAATGGGCTTCAAAGAAATTTTTATGTTGGAAAAAATTTATTAGATCGTGCGGGTGAATATTATAATAATCGTTTTAGAAATCATAAAGGTGTTTACGCGACCTTTGAAGTTATTTGGATAGAGGCCCAAAAATGAAACAAGCCTTTTTTATAACGGCAACAGACACCGGCGTTGGAAAAACCATTGTTACAAGCGTCTTAGGTGTTTTGGCGCAAGAGCATGGTTTACGCGTCGGCGTCATGAAACCTGTACAGTGTGGCGGCGATGACGCACAATTTCTTAAAAAAGTTCTTAGAGCGGATGATGATATAAAAAGAATTAATCCTTATTTCGTGAAAGATCCGTTGTCTCCGCATTTAGTGTTATCGCGTGCGAAAATAAAATTTGATATTAAAAAAGTAAAAAAAGAATTTAGTTATTTAAAAGAAAAATATGATGTTGTTTTTGTCGAAGGTGCGGGAGGATTTTTAGTGCCTATAACAGATAATTATTTTATGGCGGATTTAGTTAAAGATTTAGATTTGAAGGTGATCGTTGTTTCTCGATTAGGATTGGGCACGATTAATCATACGCTTTTAACGATTGAACAAATTCGACAAAAAGGATTGCATCTGACGGGTGTGATTTTTAATGAAACGAAAAAAGAAGCTAAAGGAATTCCGGAAAAAACCAATCCGTTCAGCATTCAACAATTAAGTGGAGTTTCTATTTTAGGGCAGATTCCTTTTTTAAAGAAACTTAATCGAAGGCATATTCAAGAAAAATGTTCAGGTCCTATTGATATAAAAAGAATTTTAAAGAGTTTTCCTATAAAGAAAACAGTGGAATTAGTCGATGATGATAAGAAATATGTTTGGCACCCATTTACCCAAATGAAAGATTGGACCAATGGTCAACCGCTTATTATCGATAAGGCTGAAGGTTCTTTTTTGATTGATTCCGACGGCAATAGTTATTTGGATGGCGTTTCGAGTTTATGGGTTAATGTGCATGGGCATAATCATCCAAGGATGAATCGTGGGATTATTGAACAATTAAACAAACTTGATCACTCAACACTTTTAGGGTTGGCGAACTCACCGTCGATTGAATTAGCTAAGAAGTTAGTGAAAATTGCGCCTAAGGGATTAGAAAAAGTTTTTTATTCTGATAACGGTTCAACATCTGTTGAGATTGCGATAAAAATGGCGTATCAATATTGGCAGAATATCGGTTGCACAAAGAAACGCAAATTGGTGCATTTAGCGAATTCGTATCATGGTGATACATTGGGAAGTGTGAGCGTCGGAGGCATTGATCTTTTTCATAAAGTTTATCGGGATCTTATTATCGAAACTGTTAAGGTGAATTTTCCAGATTGTTATCGCGCGCCTAAAGGGAAAAAATATCCTGATTACGCTTTTGAATGTTTAGATAAATTTGAAACGATTTTAAAAAGAGAATATCAAGATATTGCGGCTTTTATTGTCGAGCCGATTGTTCAGGGTGCCGCTGGCATGATCATCTGGCCGAAAGGAATTTTAAAGAGAATAGAAACGCTTTGTCGGAAATACGATATTATTTTTATTGTGGATGAAGTCGCGACGGGTTTCGGCCGAACAGGAAAAATGTTTGCGTGTGAACATGAAAAGGTCCATCCGGATATTTTGTGCCTTGCCAAAGGTTTAACGGGTGGCGTTTTGCCTCTTGCGGCTACATTGACGACTAAGAAGATTTTTGACGGATTTATTTTTGATTATGAAACGCAGAAAACATTTTTTCATGGGCATACATTTACCGGAAATCCGATTTGTTGTGCGGCGGCGCTTGCGAATTTGGAAATCTTCGGAAAAGAAAAAACATTAAAAAGCCTTCACCCTAAAATAAAGTTTTTGCAAAAAGAATTACAAAAATTTTATGATATTAAATGTGTTGGCGATGTGCGTCAAAAAGGTTTTATGGTTGGTATTGAGCTTGTTAAAAATCGATCTACAAAAGAAGCTTTTGATTGGAAAGAAAAAGCGGGTATTAAGGTTTGTGAAAAGGCGCGAGAGCGCGGTGTGATTTTGCGTCCATTAGGAAACGTGATTGTCCTTATGCCGCCGCTATCGATATCGCGTGAAGAATTAAAAATATTATGTGATGTAACTTATTGGGCGATTAAAGAGGTTCTTGAGGTCTAAAGAAATGGAAAATATAAAAAATAAAAAAGTTTTTGTCGCGATGAGCGGGGGCGTGGACTCATCGGTAGCCGCCGTGCTTTTAAAAGACGCTGGTTATGATGTGGCGGGGATTACAATGTGTTTTAGCCGAAGTGACGGAGAAAGAAAACAAGGCATTACGATTTCTGGAGCGACAAATCGTCCGTCGTGTTGTGGCATTGACGGCATTAATGATGCTAAACGTGTAGCGGGGATTTTAGGTATTCCTCATTATGTTTTAAATTTCGCTGAAGATATGGAACGCGATGTGCTGGATAATTTTATTTTGGAATATTTATCCGGTCGCACGCCTAATCCATGTGTTCGCTGTAATCAATTTTTGAAATTCGATGCTTTATTAAAGAAAGTCAAGTCTTTAGGCGCAGATTATTTAGCAACAGGTCATTATGCCATAATAGAGTTTAATAAGTGTAATAAAGATTATGCCCTAAAAAAAGCGGCCGATCGATCAAAAGATCAATCGTATTTTCTTTATGGCATAAAGAAAGAAAATTTGCCGCATATTTTATTTCCGTTGGGCGATAAGATTAAAAAAGATGTTCGAGAAATTGCTCGAAAATGGCATCTTAATGTCGCGGAAAAAAAAGAAAGCCAGGATATTTGCTTTGTGCCGGATAGGGATTATAAAAAATTTGTTGAGAATCGCGTTGGGGAAAAAATATTTAAGCCTGGAAATTTTATTAATCAAGAAGGAAAGACCGTTGGCCAGCATCAGGGCGTTGCGCATTACACGATTGGTCAGCGAGAAAAATTAGGTATTGCCTTGGGCACACCCGTTTATATTTATAAAATGGATCTTTTGACCAATACGATTTATGTTGGCCCTCAAGAATATCTTTTGGCACGGGGACTAATTGCTATCGGATTAAATTGGTTGGTGTCGGATTTTCCGAAAGAAAGTCTGGAGCTTAAAGCGCGTATTCGTTATAATGCTTGCGATGTGAAAGCCCAAGTGACAAAAATTCAGAATAATACAGTCAAAGTCGTTTTTGATGAGCCTCAAAAATCTGTCACACCGGGGCAATCTGTTGTTTTTTATGACGAAGATATTGTTTTAGGTGGTGGAATTATTGATGAGGCGATTTTATAACGAAAGGAAAATTATGAGTTTGATTTTAGACAGAGAATATTTAAAAGGATTTGTTGCCAACGAGGATATAAGAAATCTTCAGGCAAGAGTTGAGACGGCGCATAATGATCTTAATCATAAAACCGGTAAGGGAAATGATTTTTTAGGATGGACAGATTTACCGTCGAAAATACAAGATGGTTTTATTGTTGAATTGGAGCAATTGGGAAAGGATGTTCGCCAAAATTCTGATTGTGTTATTTCTATTGGTATAGGTGGTTCCTATTTAGGCATTCGCGCGACATTGGAGTTTTTACGAGGCAAAGATGGTTTTCCTATTTTTTATATCGGCCATAATATGAGCGTGGATTATCATTATCGGATTTTCGAACAGCTTAAAAATAAACGCGTGAGTGTTGTTGTTATTTCAAAATCCGGTACTACGACGGAACCGGCCTTGGGTTTTCGTTTGGTAAAACAATTCTTAAAAGAAAAATATTCTGAAGCGGAGCTCAAAAAAAGAATTATTTGCGTGACGGATGAAAAAAAAGGAGCGCTTCGTAAAATCGCGGATAAAAATGGTTATCGCTCTTTTGTGATTCCAGATGATGTGGGCGGGCGGTTTTCTGTTTTGACGCCGGTGGGATTAGTTCCTTTGGCGATTGCGGGCGTGGATATTTGTTCCCTGGTTAAAGGGGCGCGTGACGGACAGAAAGAATATTCGCTTATGGATTTAGATAAAAATATTTGTTATCAATATGCGGCCGCGCGGTACGCTCTTTATAAAAAAGGAAAAGTGATTGAGGTTACGTCTTCTTTTTATGACAATATGCAATATCTCACAGAATGGTGGAAACAGCTTTACGGCGAGAGCGAAGCCAAAGGAGGCGAAGGGATTTTTCCCGCTTCTTTGATTATGTCAACTGATTTACATTCTATGGGGCAGTTGATGCAAGATGGCATGCGCAATGTTTTTGAGACATTTTTGGATGTGGAACAATTAAGTCATTGTCTTGCGATTCCTCAAGAACAGGAAGATTTAGATGGCTTTAATATTGTTGCTGGGAAAGATTTGGATTATGTGAATAAACAAGCTTATAAAGCAACTGCCGCCGCGCATTTTGAAGGTGGCGTGCCGAATATGACGATTCGTATGGAAAAATGCGATGAATATCATTTAGGGAAATTGTATTATTTTTATGAACGCGCGGTTGGTATTTCCGGATATTTATTGGGAGTCAATCCCTTTGATCAACCCGGGGTTGAGGCCTATAAAAAGAAAATGTTCGCGTTATTAGGGAAGAAATAAAGACTAAAATATAATTTTTGTTATAAAATTCCAGAGTTTTAGCATCCAGGAACTTTACTAATAACCGTCGAATTGATTGACAATCTAAAAGGGTTGTGATAAAAAAGGCACGATGTCTAAAAGAAATGTTAAGAGAATAATTATTGGTCTTGTTTTGATTATCGGCGCTATTGGTGCCGCGCTTATGGCTTTTTATTATTTAGAGGTCAAGCCTACCATTGAACAAGAGTATCAAGAGCCGCCGCTGTCTTCCGTTATAACAGTTGCTCCGTCGGTGAAAGTTGAAGCCCCGCAACCTGCGCGCGTTGTTGAACCTTTAAAGCCTGCTGTTGTAAAACAATCTGCTGAAAAACCTGTTATAAAAACAGTTGAGAAATCCGTTGTTTCTCAAGGGAAAAAAGAGGGATTTTTGTGGGTCGATAAAAAGTCTTCAAAATTTGTTATTACTTTAGGTGCGTCCCAAGGCGTTGTGGCCGGCGAGCGATTGATTGTTTATAACAATAATAATCAAAAGATAGCAACGGTTGTTGTCAATGATGTTTATGACGCCATCGCGTATGTGACGCCTTTAGATACAACTTCTCAATCCTTTCCGCAGGATTATTATCGAGTCGTTAGAGAATAACGCTTGATATTTTTTTATTTCTTTTAAAGAAAGTGACTCATTCATAATGGATTTAAAGTTTAAAAAAATATTCCTTGAGATTTATGGCGTTTTACGCATGATTTTAGGGGTCGGGCAGATTGTGGGATTGTTCTCGGGTTATTTCTTGCTTGAGTGGGTTGCGCGTTATCCGTCGCAAGGTCTTTATGTCATTCATGAAGAAAGTCTAGCGTTAGTTTGTTTGATTGTTTTGTTAAAAGGTGTTTTTCATGTTGTGGCTGGGATCGGGATTGCGCGTTTTAAATTATGGGCGCGCGTTTGGATTTTTTATGGATGGATAGTGATGGCGTTTATGACTTATAGCGTTGTTTCTCATTTAGCGCAACATTGGATTGACGCGGGATTCATCAAACATGTTTCTCAAATTTTTCTCGCATCACGAATTATTATTTACTTGGCTTTTATTGTTTTTGATTGTGTCATTGTCGGTTCTTTTATTAAAGATGTCGATGGGAGTTTTGAGACATTAGAGCCAACAAACATGCGTTTGGATGGAAAAAAAATCAGCTCTTTGTTAATCATGGGAGCGATATTTTTTATGATTCTGTTGCTGTTCGGGCGTCCTATTCAAAAAGGATTTCATCAAGGTTATTATAAATTAAAAGAAGGCTCGACCCGAATAACAAAATCTTATCAGCCATCTTCGCGCGGCATAACCGCCGTTGTGAAAGAACAGAAATTGTCAGAACAGAAAGTTCCATTAGAAATGCTTGAAGCTCAACGTATTGCGATTGTGGTGGAAAGCCCAAAAGCAGAAAATAAAAAAGAGCCTTTAAAGACTGTTTTAGAGCCGATGAAAAAAGAGATTAGGAAGGAAATTCCTTATCGTAATGTTTTTGGAATTTTAGGCGGGTTTTTGATTTTTATGGGGTTATTATTTCAGGCGTTTCAGGAAAAGAAAGGCGATGAATCTTCAGCTATACCGATGGATTATATCTTGTTATCGATTGGGTTTTTACTTTGGGTGGTTTATGGGTTAAGTCTTAAACAGGCTGTTTTTGCCTTTATGAACGTTGTTATTTTTTTACTTTGCGTTATCGTTATCTTTTCTCAATTTAAACAGGAATAATTATTGAAGGAGGGATTTTTTATGGGACGTATTGGATTTATGGAAATTTTTTTTATTCTTTTGGTCATTGTTCTTTTGTTTGGGGCTAAGAAGCTTCCTGAAATAGGAAAGGCTTTAGCAGAAGCTATTCGGGAGTTTAGAAAAGCAAGTAAAGATATTGAAAAGGACGTGAAAGAATCTCTTGATGATAAAAAATCCTAACCCGGCAACAGATTTTTCATTTTGGGATCATCTGGAAGAATTACGATTTCGTCTTATAAAGATTGTTCTTGCCGTAGCGTTTTTTTCTTTTTTTTCTTATCCGTTCACCGACACCTTATTGTCTTATTTGACCCAACCTATTGGCAAATTGTTTTTTACTGCCTTGACCGAGGCCTTTGAGGTTAAGATTTTTTTAGCGCTTTGGAGCGGATTTTTTTTGTCTTTACCTTTTGTTTTTTATCAGGTATGGGAATTTATCGCGATGGGGCTACATCCTCAAGAGAAAAAAAATATTGTTATTTTGTCTTTCTTTTCTTTCGGTCTTTTTATCATCGGAGCCTTCTTCGCTTATGGCTTCCTGATTCCCTTTGGCGTCAAATTCTTTTTAAGTTTCTCTTCTGAATCGCTGGTGCCATTACTGACGATAAAACAGTATTTATCTTTTGTGGGAATGTTGGTCCTTACAGGCGGAATGATATTTCAATTACCGCTTGTTATTTTATTTCTAACAAAATACGGGATGGTTAATCCACAGTTTTTATCACAAAAACGGCGAGAAGCCGTGGTTATTTTTTTGATCTTAAGCGCTGTCATTACACCACAAACAGACGTTATAACACAAGTGCTCGTTTTTCTTCCATTGATGATTTTGTATGAAATAAGTGTTTTTATAAGTCGTGGAATTGTGCCGGATAAAGAAGCATAAAATTTTTATTGTATAAAAGAAATTTTTCATTATAATCACTTTCGCAAAGTTCGATTAACCGCATTATCTTAAGGAGGAGAAATGAAAATTAATGATTTAAGGTTATTACTCAAAGATAAACGCGTGATGGAAGAGATTAACAAGCATCTTTGGATTGAAAGTCAAAAGGCCGGTTATAATATTGGTTTAGAGAAAGCTACGGATGAGTGGCTTAATCTTTATGCTATGGAATGGATGAAATATAATATGCCGGAACAATATGCGAAAATAAAAAATCGTAAATAATCTTTAAAACGATTTTTTAAATAATATTTTTATAAAAAACCCTCTGATTGTTTCAGAGGGTTTTTTATTAGATCAAGCTAATCAAACAAGCGTTATTTCTTTTTTACAACTTTCTTTTTTGGTTTTTTGGAACTACAGCAGCATCCAGCCATAATGACCTCCTTCATTGTTAATAAATACTTGCAGCATTCTATTTCGCGCAAGGTTTCAACGGTTGTTTTTTTAATTAAAACCATCTTAACATAAAAATTTCCTGCGCAAAAAGAAAAATTTTTTTGTTCATTTTTTGCAGGAGAACTCTTAGAATGTTTTTAATGACGCTTTATATTCATATCCCTTTTTGCTATAAAAAATGCCGTTATTGTTCGTTCGCGGTTTTTGTCGCGCATCAGGATTATATTGAGGGGTATTTGGAATGTTTGTCAAAAGAATCGGCACGTTATCGCGGACAAAAAGTTAAAACGATTTATATCGGCGGCGGCACACCGAGTTATCTTTCCATAAAACAATTAGAAAAATTATTTTCGATCATTCGTGATAATTTTAAATTTGATAAATCTATTGAGTGGACGTTTGAAGCTAATCCGGAATCTCTCGATGAGAGAAAAGCCATATTTTTAAAAAATGTCGGCGTTAATCGTCTCAGTTTAGGCGTGCAGACTTTTCAGGATAAATATTTAAGATATTTGGGGAGAAATCATAGCGCAGGGCAATCCTATCAAGTTTATGAGATTTTAAGAGAAGCTGGATTTAAAAATATTAATTTAGATTTTATGTATTTATTTCCGGGACAAACATTCGATGAACTAAAAAAAGACTTAAAAGAAATCATAAATCTTCAAAGCGACCATTTATCTCTTTATACGCTGACAATTGAAAAAAACAGCCGTTTTTTTGTGGATAAGGAAAAATTGCCGAATGAAGATGTTCAAGCGAGATATTATCTTGATGTGAAAAAAGAATTAGAAAAAAAAGCTTTTAAGCAATATGAAATTAGTAATTTTGCTAAACGCGGAAAACAATCAGCGCATAATCTCAATTATTGGCAAGGCGGAAATTATATCGGGCTTGGTGTCGCCGCGCATTCGCATATCAGTGGAAAAAGATTCTGGAATCACGCGCATTTAGCGACATATATCAATATGATAAAAGAAAAAGGTAATGCGCAAGAAGGTTTCGAAGAATTGAGTGATTATAATCGTTTAAAAGAATCTTTGTTGTTTGGTTTGCGTATGAATAAAGGCATTAAAATAATTTTTTTAGAGAAATATTATAAGGCACGTTTAACGAATGAGGATTGGGCCATGATTCAACGGTTACAAAAAGAAAAATTTCTTATTTGTCATAGAGGTTTTTTAAAAATAACGCAAAAAGGCCAGCTTGTTTTAGATGAGCTTTGCGGTTATTTAGCGTAGAGTAATATGATTTTCTGTTGCGATGGCGTTTGTTTGTTTGAAGAATTCAAATGTAGCGTCTTTGATAAGCGTTAAATATTTTCTTTTCATAGAAAGTTGCGCGCTTATTTTAAGCGCTTGATTTATTCGCGATTGAACCGCTTTTAAGCTGTAAGCCAAACTTCCTGCGTCGATAAATAGCTTTTTGATACGTGCTAAATCTTCCAATTTTTTTGTTGGTTTATTAAAAATTGTTTTAAAAATTTTTAATTCTTTCGGATTTAAATTTTGATATGCGTGCGTCACAAGAATAGTTTTTTTATTTTCTTGCAGATCGCTAAGAATGGATTTTCCGATCATTTTTTCAGAGCCGAAAATCCCGATAATATCATCTTGTATTTGAAACGCTTCGCCGATAAGAATTCCGAATTGATACAGTTTTTTGATTTCTTCATTTTTTGCGCCTGCTAAAATCGCTCCAAGAACCAGCGGGCTGGCGAAGGTATAACGCGCGGTTTTTAAATTATAATTAATAAAAACATCTTTTTCGGCAACTTGCGAAAGATTTTTTAACCCGTTTATTGTATCCACATATTCGCCTAAAGCTGTAAAAGTCGTTGTTTGGATAAAATATTTTAAAGCCGCATCTTTATTTTTTTGCGGCGCTTTTATTGATGAAAAAGCTTCAAGTGCGAGTGCGTAAATAATATCGCCGGCAATAATAGCTAAATCGTTGCCCAGTTTTTGGGGATCATGAGAAACGATTGTTCGTGAAAGGATTTTATGAAGCGTTGGTTTGCCGCGACGTAAGTCAGAATTATCAATAATATCGTCGTGAATGAGCATAAAGTTATGCAAGAATTCAATGCCGATAGAAGCGTGATAGAGTGAATTTAAGTGGCGATTTCTTTTGGCGTAACCGAGATAGCTTAAAAGAAATAATGTTGGGCGGATACGTTTTCCTTCCCGCAAAGAATATTCTTTAAGCGCAAGATATAATTCCGGCGCGATTTTGGGGAATTGATAGGATAGAGAGACTTCTTTAAGGAAAGATGCTATACTTTTTTCGATATTATTCTTAATTTGTTTCAGCATGGGCTGTAGTGTAACACGGGAAAACAGAGACTTCAATTATTTTTGAACAAAGGACTTTTGATGCGCGTTCGGTTGCATTATAATAATATTAAAACAATTTTAAAGAAAAGGACCTAAATATGAAAAAAAGAATAATTGCTGTATTGGTTTTTTGTTTGTTCATTCCTTCATTAAGTTTTGCCGCGAAAGTGTATTTAAAGGATGGCAAAATGGTCGAAGGAAACATTTTAAGTAAAACTTCTTATTATGTGGTGATTCAAGTCGGGCCTATTCCGCAGAAATATTATCTCGCGCAAGTCGATCGTATAGAAGAAGATAAACCAGTTGAAAAACTAACCGATAAAATAGATACATCGGGATTGGGAAATATTTCAACGGAGAAAGCAAAGCTTATTTTAATGTTATTAGAAGCTAATGGAACAAAAGCAAGTTTAGATAAAAATATTGATCAGGCGCTTAAAACCGCGCCGGCACAGGCTAATCAATTGCGCCAATTGTTTAATGCCGAAGAAATTATGAAAGCATATGTTCCTATTTTTGCTAAATATTATTCTGAAGAAGATTTGAAAACCATTGTTCAATTTTATCAAAGTCCCGCAGGAAAACGTATGATTGAAGTAACGCCTTCCATTATTGAAGAAACGCTTAAGGTAAGCGTTGAATATTTCCAAAAGAAAGCCACTTCTTTAGATGGCCTTATGAAGTAATCATTTTAGGCCATTTGGATTAAAAAATTTTAAGCTGTAACCCATTCATATATATAAAGTTATATAATTTTATATATATTTCTTTTCTTTTTTCATTGACCTTAAAAATATTCTTTGTTATATTATGTGGGCTTTATCCCGCTTATTACTTAAATTATAAGCCAATTCGAAAATAAAATTTTATCAAATCAAAAAGGAGAAAGACACATGATTGATCGGTATACCTTATCTAAAATGGGGCATGTTTGGTCAGAGCAGCATAAAATGGAAATTATGCTTCAGATCGAAGTTTTAGCGTGCGAAGCCATGTGTAAGCTTGGGCAGATTCCTAAAAAAGCAATGGAGAAAATTAAAAAGACCGCGAAATTTGATATTGATGAGGTCAAAAAATTAGAAGAACGCACAAAGCATGATATTGTGGCTTTTATTAATAATGTGGGACAGTATTTAGGTCCAGAAGCGCGTTATCTTCATATGGGATTAACGTCATCAGACCTTTTAGACACATCATTATCCGTTCAATGTGTGGAATCCATTGATATTTTATTGGCGGATATTAAAAAAATGCTTCTTGTTTTAAAACAAAAAGCGAAAAAATATAAAGATACTCCGTGTATTGCCCGGACGCATGGCGTTCACGCTGAGCCGATGACGTTTGGTTTAAAAATAGCGGTTTGGTATGACGAAATGAAACGTAATTTGGAACGTATGGAACAAACGCGCGAAATGATGCGTTATGGGAAATTATCAGGGGCTGTTGGGACTTATGCAAATATCGATCCTTTTGTTGAAGAATTTGTTTGTGAGAAATTGAATTTAAAGC
>JAKQLT010000079.1 GCA_029567025.1 Candidatus Omnitrophota bacterium
TTGGCTTTTCATACGATTGCTAAAATTGAAGCTGGCTCTACCCCTAACCCAACTATTGATACAGTTAAAAAAATTGCGAACGCGCTTGGCGTTTCGCTTGATGATTTAATGAAATAAAAATATGGCACAAGTATTCAAAACAACAGATTATACGATTGCAAAACTAATAGACGATATTGAAATCGGCGATATTGCTTTACCTGATATTCAGCGACCATTTGTTTGGTATAAAAAAATCTCAAAAGTCCGTGATTTGTTTGATTCAATTTATCGCGGTTATCCAATTGGATATTTGCTTTTTTGGGAAAATGCCAATCGTAGCGATTATAAAAATATCGGTTTTGATGAGAAGAAAAGAAAAATTCCGAGATTTTTAATTATTGACGGACAACAAAGATTGACGGCTCTTTTTGCGGTGATGAAAAATCAAGAAGTTTTAACCCCTGATTATGAAAGGAAGAATATAAAAATTGCATTTAAACCATTAGATTCTACTTTCAAGGTAGGTGATGCCGCCACAGATCGCGACCCTGAATATATCGCCGATTTATCTTCTCTTTGGTCTGGTGAAGGTGATTTTGCAATCATTAGCTCTTTTATTGCAAACTTGAAAGAAAAGAGAGAAATTTCAAAAGAAGAAGAAAAGACAATTTCCTCAAACATTCAATCGCTCATAAATATCAATAAATATCCTCTCACAGCTCTTGAAATTGCCCCGAATTTAGAAGAAGAAATTGTCTCGGATATTTTCGTCCGCATAAATAGCCAAGGCGTAAGTTTGACACAAGCCGATTTTATTTTGACTTTGCTTTCCGTCTATTGGGAAGAAGGGAGAAAAGAAATTGAACAATTTTGCATTGATTCAAGAAAAATCCCAGAAAAAGAAACTCGTTTTTCATCTTTCAATTATTTGATAAAGCCCGACCCAGACGATATGCTTCGTGTTTTGGTCGGCTTAACATTCCACCGAGCAAAAATGAAAGATGTCTATTCCATTATTCGCGGACGCGATATGGAAACAGGAGAATTTTCAGAAGAATTGCGAACACAACAATTTGATAAATTAAAATTAAATTTGCCGACCATTCTTGATAATACGAATTGGCAAAGCTTTTTGAAAGTTTTAATTGGTGGCGGATATAAAGACGAAGAACTTATATCGTCAAAAAATGCTGTTTTGTATAGCTATATCCTCTATCTTATTGGAAAGCAAAATTTCAATACTCAAAATCACGAATTACAAAGAATTATCGGGCGTTGGTTTGTGATGTCCTCTCTGACAGGCAGATATTCTTCTTCGCCTGAAACCGCGTTTGAAAAAGATTTAAACAGAATTAAAGAATTTAATCTCGACGGATTTATTAGCGGACTTGAAAAGATAATCGGCGAGAATTTAACCAATGATTTTTGGGATATTACGCTTGTCGGGCAAATGGAAACATCATCAGCAAGAAGCCCAGAAGCAAACGCATTTTATGCCGCGCTTAACAAGCTCGGCTCGCCAGTTTTATTTTCTCGCAAACTTGTCGGCGATCTTTATGATCCGTCGTTGAAAATCAAAAAGAAGCGTTTGGAAAAACATCATATCTTTCCGCGAAATTATCTTATTTCAAAATATGGATTTGATAAGAATAAAGACAAGGCAAAAATAAATCAGATTGCCAACCTGACATTTTTGGAATTTGAAGATAATATCGAAATCAGCGACGACAAACCAAGCGAATATTTTGCAATGGTGCAAAAAAGGTTCGGTGAGAGTGAAATTCAAGAAATGCTGGCTCAGCACGCTATTCCAGAAAATTTTTATCAGCTTGAATACGATGACTTTTTGCAAGAGAGAAGAAAGTTGATGACTGGAATAATAAAGAAAGCTTTTAATAAGATATAACTATGCCAAAAACTACTAAACCTAAAAAAGAAAAAAAACAGAAGAGTATTGAAGAATCTCTTTGGGAGTCTGCCAATAAACTTAGAGGAACGGTTGAGCCTTCCGAATACAAACATGTTGTATTGGGTTTGATATTTTTGAAGTTTGCTAGTGATAAGTTTGAAGAACGCCGAAAAGAACTTATCGCCGAGGGAAAAGAAAAATATTTAGAGATGGTGGATTTTTACACCATGAAAAACGTGTTTTATCTCCCCGAAGAATCAAGATGGAGTTATTTGATAAAAAACGCCAAACAAAGTGATATTTCAATAAAAATAGATACGGCATTATTTACTGTAGAAAAAAAGAATCCAGCATTAAAAGGCGCTTTGCCAGACAATTACTATTCTCGTTTAAATCTTGATACAACCAAACTCGGTGCGTTGCTAAACGAAATTCATAAAATCGATACGCT